>JANYFP010000013.1 GCA_025362555.1 Verrucomicrobiota bacterium | reverse complement strand
CGTTTTTCAGCAGCCTGCTAAGTGGTAGGCAGAGGCGAGCCGCCGAGGCGGCTCGTCGAAAGCGGTGCCGAGTCACCGCACTCCATACTCAACCTGCGTCAATTTGAGAATCTCGTGGCAATCGAACACCCAAGATCGGGGCGTAAAGCCCCTCCTACAGCGAAGGAAGAAAACTCAGAATGTTTTACGGGAGGTAACTGAGGGAACAGAGGCTCGGACTTTTTGACCGGAACTCTGTTTCCTCTGCGTGCTCCTGTGAAAAATGAATTGGTTGATCCCGCTCCGAAACTGTAGGAGGGGGCTTTACGCCCCGATTTGAGAATTTCGCGGGTAACGAACACCAGCATCGGGGCGTAAAGCCCCTCCTACAGCTCGGAAGAGAAAGCGATTAGCCTATTCGCTTGAAGCGACACTGTCGGTGCTAACTAACACGACGAGCGCAGCAAGAACTACTACAGTGAAAATCATGGTGTTGTCGCGTAAAGCTGCGCCACGCGTGTGGGTGTCGATAGCGTTGCGATTTTCTCGGTCGTCCAGGTTCCGCCGATTGATTTGATGAGCGCGACGCTGGCGTTGAAGCGTTGTGCAGCGAGTTGGGCGGAGGCGCGCTCGGTGGATAGCACCGTGCGTTGGGCGTCGATCACTTCGAGCAGGTTCACGAAACCGGAATCATAACGTTTCTGCGCGAGGTCTCCGGCATGGCGTGCCGAGGCGAGGGCGCGGTCTTGCGCGGTGGATTGTTCGGCGAGGAGCTGCGTCGCGGTGAGCGCGTCCTGGACTTCGCGGAAGGCTATGAGCACGCGTTGGCGGAAAATCGCCACCGCTTCATCGTACGCCGCGCGGCTGCGCGCGAGGTTGGCCTTGTTTCTGCCGCCTTGGAAAATGGGCAAATACAGACTCGGCCCGATGGACCAGATGCGGGAATCCGCATTGAACAAACGGTCAATGTCACCACTCGCCCACCCTGCTCCACCGGTCAGCGAAATCGCAGGGAAGAATGCGGCCTTGGCCACACCAATCCGCGCATTGGCAGAAGCGAGTGCGCGCTCGGCGGCCGCGACGTCAGGGCGGCGTTCGAGGAGTTGACTGGGGAGGCCAGACGGCACGGCGGGCGGAACCGTTGACCCTACTTCGCTCGGTTGCACCGAGCTACGAAGGGCGCGGGATGAGTTATCCCGTTCCGCACTGCTGTTCGGCCGGGATTTGTCCGCAGAACTGGCGCGCCATTCGTCGCCATTCTGTGGCAAATTGAACGACGAGGCGGGTTCACCTACGAGAACCGCGAGTGCGTTCTGTAACGCGGAGCGGCGATTCGCTAAGGCGGCGGCTTCGGCTTCGGTGGACGCGAGTTCGGTTTCGGCGCGGGCTACGTCAAAATCAGTCGCGGCACCAAGTGAACGACGCGAGTTGATCAGCTTCAACACATCGCGGCGCAGGCCGACGCCATTGTTAACCAAAGTAATTTCAGTGGAGAGACCGCGCAGCGAAAAATAATTCGCGGCGACATCAGCGGTGAGGGCGAGTTGAACTGATTCAAGCGCGGCGGCACTGGCTTCGGCGTCGGCGCGGGCGCTTTCGTTCTGACGGCGAATGCGTCCGAATAAATCGATCTCCCACGAAGCGCCGAGGGCGCCACGATAGCCGGTAGATTCGGAATTCGGCAATGGATTGTCAGTGGTCTTCGAAGTACGCGCGCGGTCCACCCCGGTGCTCAACGCTACCGAGGGAAAATAGTCACTGCGCGCAAGACCGGTAGCGGCGCGGGCTTCGTCAACACGAGCGACGGCGGCGCGCAGATCCTGATTCGCGTTGAGCGCGCGCGCTTCCAGATCGTTGAGCGTGTCGTCACCGTAGATTTTCCACCACGCGCCGCGAGCGAGGCCGTCGGCCGGCGCGGCGGATTTCCACGAACCGAGATCGGCGGGAAGATCACGGTACGCAGCGGGGACGGCGGCGTCGGGCCGATGATAGTCGGGGCCGACAGCCGCGACCGATGTCGCGGCAAGTATTAAGGAGGAAGTAGCAAGGATCAGGGAAGATTTCATTTTAGGAATGGGTTGGCGGTGGGACGGGAGCTGTAGGAGCGGCTTTACGCCGCGATTCGGAAAGGTGCCGGTGATTTTCGTAAGGGTTGCTCGACAAACTATCGCGGCGTAAAGCCGCTCCTACCTTCGGAGGTTCAGATGAAGAATGCATTCGGCGTTCGGACCGGGGTCAGCGCCCCCGGCTACAGTTTTCGGAATCGGGGCGTAAAGCCCCTCCTACAGCTGGGAGTTGTTCAATGCATACCGCCGCCGGCGCGGATGGTTTCGCCGGTGAGCCAACCGGACTCGTCGGAGGCGAGGAAGACTGCCACCTGGGCGATGTCCTTGGGCTGGCCGGTGCGACCGAGCGGCGTCTGCGTGGTCGCGTGTTTCTCGAAGTCTGAACCAATGAAGCCCGCGGTGTGCGTGCCTTCGGTCTCGACGATGCCGGGATTGAGCGCGTTGACGCGGATATTTTTCGGTCCGAGTTCTTTCGAGAGCACACCGGTAAGCGCATCGACCGCGCCCTTGGTACCAGTGTACACGGCGCTGTTCGGCGGCGTGATGCTGCTGACGACCGAACCGATGTTGATGATGCTGCCCCCCGTAGCCGGGAAAATCTTCACGGCTTCCTGCGTCGTGAGGAGCAGCCCGAGCACGTTGATGTTGAACTGACGGTGGAAATGTTCCGGCGTGATGCCCTCGAGCGGCATGAATTCGTAGACACCCGCGTTGTTCACGAGGATATCGAGTTTGCCGAACGCGGCCTTGGTCTCAGCGATCAAGCGCGTGATGTCGGCGGACTGAGCGACGTCGCCCTGGATGGCGACGGCTTTGCCGCCCGCGGCGGTGATTTCAGCGACGACTTTGTCGGCGCCAGATTTGCTGGAAGCGTAGTTAACGACGACGAATGCGCCGGCAGCAGCGAGATGAACCGCGATAGAAGCGCCGATGCCTTTGGAGGCACCGGTGACGAGAGCGACTTTACCTGTGAGTTTTTGTGTGGTGGTGGACATGGGAGTGGTGTGCGAATTGAGCTGAGTGTTTTTGGTTGAGAGATGAGAGCGTAGGAGGGGCTTTACGCCCCGATGTTTTGCCGAGTTTCGGAATCGGGGCGTTCCTCCTTCGCCGAGGCTACGGAGGACAAGAAAGCCCCTCCTACAGCTTGATTACGCGTGGGCGGATTCTGGTGTGGCGATGGGGAGGGCGGCGGGTTTCTTTGCGCCGATTTTTTCCAGGACGACGTAGAACACGGGCGTCAGGAATAGACCGAAGAACGTCACACCGATCATGCCTGCGAACACGGCGACGCCCATTGCGTGACGCATCTCGGCGCCCGCGCCGGTGCTGACTACGAGCGGAAATACACCGGCGATGAACGCGATCGAGGTCATCAAAATCGGACGCAACCGGAGCCGCGCTGCATCCAACGCGGCCTCGACAATGCCGGCGCCTTCGTCGCGGCGCTTGAGCGCGAATTCGACGATCAAGATCGCGTTCTTGGCCGCGAGGCCGATGAGCACGATAAGACCGATCTGCGTGAAGACGTTATTCTCGCCACCCGTCAGCCAGATGCCGAGCATCGCGGAGAAGAGCGCCATCGGCACAATCAAGATCACTGCGAACGGCAGCCGGAAACTTTCGTACTGCGCGGCGAGCACGAGGAACACGAGTAAGATGGACAGCGGGTAGATCCACAGACCGGCATTGCCTGCGATGATTTTTTGGAACGTCAGCTCGGTCCAGTCGAGAACCATGCCCTTGGGCAAGTTCGACGCTGCGAGTTTCTCCATGATAGTCTCCGCTTGGCCGGAACTGTAGCCGAGCGCGGCGGCGCCGTTGATTTCGGCCGCGGGATAACCGTTGTAACGCATCACGCGATCGGGTCCGTAGGTCTCATTCACCTTGAGCAGTGAACCGAGTGGCACGAGTTGACCGGCGCTGTTCTTCGTCTTCAGGCGCAGGATATCCTCGGCGTGGCCGCGGAACTGAGCATCGGCTTGCGCGACGACTTGGTACGTGCGGCCGAAGCGGTTGAAATCATTCACGTAGAGCGAGCCGAGGTTGATCTGCATCGTCTCAAACACATTTTGCAGCGGCACGCCCATGGCCTTCGCCTTGGCGCGATCGACATCCGCGTCGAGCTGCGGCGTGTTGATCGTGAAGCTGGAGAAGATTCCGCTCAGGCCGGGCGTTTTGTTGGCTTCGCCGATCAGGCCTTGCGTGGCGCTGAAGAGTGCGTCGAGGCCGTTATCGCCGCGATCCTCGATGTAGAGTTTAAAGCCACCGATGGTGCCGAGTCCTTGCACGGGTGGAGGCGGGAAGATGGCGATGTACGCATCTTGGATTTTCGCGTATTCGGCCTGCAATTGGCGAGCGATGGCCGGGCCGGAAAGATCCTTGGTCTTGCGCTCTTCAAAGGGTTTGAGTGCGACGAACAAGATTCCGCTGTTCGGTGAGTTCGTGAAGCCGTTGATCGACAAACCGGGAAACTCAATGGCGTTGGCAACGCCCGGATGCTTGAGCGCGATGTCCGTCATGCGCCGGATAACCGCGTCGGAGCGATCGAGCGAAGCGGCTCCGGGCAGTTGCGCGAAGGCGACGAGGTACTGTTTGTCCTGCACGGGCACAAAACCAGACGGAACTTTCTTGAACAGCAGCGCCGTGGCGCCGACGAGACCGGCGTAAACGACGAGCGCGATGACGGACATGCGCAAGAGGCGCGCGACACCGTTGGAATATTTCAGGGAGGCCCACTCAAAGAAGCGATTGAACGGACGGAAGAACCAACCGAATGCGAAATCCATGCCGCGCGTGAGAGCGTCTTTCGGACCGTGGTGACCCTTCAGCAAAAGCGCGCTCAATGCAGGCGAGAGCGTAAGGGAATTGAAGGCCGAGATGATCGTCGAGATCGCGATCGTCAAAGCGAACTGTTTGTAGAACTGGCCGGTGAGTCCGCTGATGAACGCGGTGGGAATAAATACGGCCGAGAGCACGAGGGCCGTCGCGACAATCGGGCCGGTCACTTCGCGCATGGCGCGCTTGGTGGCGTCGACGGGCGAGAGGCCGAGAGCGATGTTACGCTCGACGTTTTCGACGACGACGATCGCGTCGTCTACCACGATGCCGATGGCGAGCACGAGGCCGAAGAGCGAAAGCGCGTTGATCGAGAAACCGAGCGCATGCATCACGGCGAATGTGCCCACAAGAGAAACTGGGACGGCGGCGAGCGGGATGATCGAGGCGCGCCAGGTCTGCAGGAACAAAATGACGACCAACACGACGAGAAGGATCGCTTCAATGAGGGTGTGGATGACGGCCTCGATGGAGTGGCGAACGAAAATTGTCGGGTCATAGACGATGTCGTAGTCGAGGCCCTCGGGGAAATTTTTCTTCAGCTCGGCCATCGTCGCACGCACGGCGTCCGAGGTTGCGATGGCGTTGGAGCCTGGGAGCTGCGCGATCGGCAGCGCAACGGCGGGCTTGTTATTCAACAGCGAGCGAAGCGCATATTCTGAGGCGCCGAGTTCGAGGCGGGCGACGTCGCGCAGCTGGACGCGTTCGCCGTTCGCGCCGCTCTTAATCGTGATGGCGCCGAATTCTTCTTCGGTGCTAAGGCGGCCCTTGGCGTTGATCAACAATTCGGTGTCGACCGGACGCGAGGACGGCTGCTGGCCCACGCCGCCGGCGGCAACCTGGACATTTTGTTCGCGGATGGCGGCGACGACTTCGGAAGCGGTCAGACCTTTCGCGGCGACCTTGTTCGGATCGAGCCAGACGCGCATCGCATAATCACCCGAGCCGAAGATGCGGACTTGGCCGACGCCCTGAAGGCGGGCGAGCACGTCGCGGACCTGGAGCGTGGCGTAGTTGCGGACATAAATATCGTTGTAGCGATTGTCCGGGGAGAAAAGGTGGACGACCATCAGAAGATCAGGCGAAGCCTTCGTGGTGGTGACACCGAGCCGGCGGACTTCCTCGGGAAGTTTTGGCTGTGCCTGTGCCACGCGGTTCTGCACCTGCACTTGGGCGTTATCGAGATTCGTACCGAGCTTGAAGGTGACGGTGAGCGTCATCACGCCGTCGCTCGTCGCCTGCGAAAACATGTAGAGCGAATCCTCGACGCCATTGATCGCCTGTTCGAGTGGCGCGGCGACGGTTTCCGAAATCGTTTTCGGATTCGCGCCCGGATAGACGGCATGCACGATCACCGTGGGTGGCACGACCTCCGGATATTCACTGATCGGCAGTTGGAACAGCGAGATGGCGCCGACGAGGAAGATGAGGATCGATAAAACGCCGGCGAAGATTGGGCGCTTGATAAAGAAATCGGAGATATTCATGGGAGGGCGTGGAAATTTGGGCAAGGCGGTGGCCGGGAGGACCGCGAGCGGCCCTAAATTAAAGGGAAGGTTGGCGTGAAGCGGGTGTTAGCGCGTCGAGGCCAATTTCGTGGCGGCGAGAACGGGTGTGGTTGTCGGCGAGGGAGCACTTACGGCGATGCCGGCTTCAGTTTCCGGTGCGACCGTCATGCCGGGACGCACGCGCTGGAGACCGTTGACGATGATGTTTTCACCGGGTTGCAGACCGGCGCGAATCACGCGTTTGCCATCGACGTTGCCGCCGAGTTTAACGCTGCGGTAGGCGACGGTATTGTCTTTGGCGACTGTAAGGACAAACTTCTGGCTTTGGTCCGTGCCGATTGCGCGTTCACTGACGAGCAACGTGTTCTCCGGAGCGCTGACCGGCAGACGCACGCGAGCGAAAAGTCCGGGAAGGAGCGCGCCATCTTCATTCGGGAAAACCATGCGGACGGTCAGCGAACCCGTGGCGGGATTGACGCGATTATCCAAGGATTCGATGAAGCCGTGGCGCGGATAATCGGATTCGTCCGCCAACTGCATGTCGACCGGGATGCGTCCACCCTGAATGAGCAAGTGGTTGTCACGGGCGACGCGGTTAAATTTCAACAACGCGGACTCATCAAGATCGGCGTAGACGTAGGCGTTGCCGGTGGTGACGATGGTGGTGAGCAAAGTCGCAGTGCCTGGCGCGCCCGAGACGAGATTGCCTGCGGTGATGAAGGCGCGGCTAACGCGTCCGCTGATGGGAGAGCGCACCACGGTGTGTTCAAAATCGAGTTGGGCGGTGGCCAGTTCGGCCTTCGCCTCGGCGGCTTTCGCGCGGCGGCTCTCGACCTCTTCGCTGGAGATGGCGGCAGCGGCGAGCAGGTCCTCGGCGCGTTTTGCTTCGCGAGTGGCGACTTCAGCGCGGGCGGTCGCAAGGTCGAACTGCGCCTGATACCAGCGCGGATCGATGGTGAAAAGCACATCGCCCTTCTCCACGAGCTGACCGGCTTGGAAATGGACGTTCTCCAGATGACCGGAGACGCGAGCGCGCAATTCCACGGTTTCAGTGGCATCGATGCGGCCGGTGATCTCTTCAAACTCTGTGACGAGTTTCATTTCGACCGGAGTCACGGTGACCCGCGTGGCTGGCAGAGGAAGAGCGGCGGCGACCGCGGCGGAACCCTTGGTGGGCGTGAAAGCGTACAAACTGGCGCCGACGGCGAGAAGAAGGCCGGTGGCGATCAGGAACGGACGCTGACGAACGCGAGTGAGGAAGGATGGGATGGTAGAGGTCATGGCGTGGATATGTTGTATTTCTAAAACGGTATGGAGACGGCGAGCTTACTCGCGGTGGCGCGTGAGGGGGGCCTTAAGGAGGTCGAGTCGGACAGGACTCCAGAGGCTATTGTAGAGGCTGAGCGAGGAATCAAAGCGGGCGGCGGAACGAGTGGAGATTCCCCGAATAATCTTCCGGTCGAGCCGGGGACTAAGACGGTTTCTGGCGAATTTGAGCGAGGAGCTGCTCGCTCCGGAAGTGGGTTGAAAAGTAGTGTTCATAGCTAAGATTTTTGAATGATAGTTGACTGGTTAGTTATTAAAGAGGCGAAAAAAATGCGCACGTCAGTGCGCTTGTAGGAGTTATGGAAAGTGAATCAGGTGGCGGAAGCAGCCGGAGCCGGTGGCTTGGCTCGGAGCATTTCCAAGCCCATTGCGGGCAAACTCCGCAGGACTTCGGGATCATTCATGATGCGAGCCTGGCCAACCATGCCCTCGATCAGAGCGATGAGAGCGGAAGCTTTTTGCGCAGGGTCGCAGGGCTCGATGGAGCCTTCGGCGAGGGCGTCGCGAATGACCGCTTCGTAGTAGCGGCGTTTGCGACCCAGAATCTCGCGGACCTTCGCGTTGACGTCGTTGGCCAGACTGCTGGTTTCCGAGCCAACGGAACAAGCGGGACAACCCAGCACCTTCCCGGTACGAACCTTGGTCGCGAGCTGCGATTCATAGATACCGCCCAGGTAGGTGGTCAAGCGGGCAATCGGGTCGACCGACGATGAAAAAGTCTGGTCAAGCTTGGGCTTCCATTCTGTGAGCCACATCTTCTCAAGAGCGGCTACGGCCAGCTCGGCCTTTGAATCGAAGAAATAGTAGAAACTGCCCTTCTTCACCTCAGCGCGATTGCAGATGTCATCGATGGTGACAGCGCCGTAGCTCTCTTCCCATATGAGGGCGAGTGCGGCGTCTTTCAGCCTTTCGTCTGCGTCTGAGGTTCTTCCCATGCCAAGACGGATAGTTGACTATTTAGTCTAGTCAACTCGATTTTTGATTTTTCTGCTGTTTCCACCGTCAAAAAGTGGGGCTCCGCTACTGAAAGCGGCTCAACTAATTCCCCGACCTCTCGTGCAATCTGCTTACAGCGTGAAACTTCTCCGAGCAATTGGTCCGATTACGACCATAACTCCCAACCCCGCGCGCGGTGGCCACCGTCGAGCTCCCGCAATTTATCATTTTATTGGACGTGCAACTCAGTTCCGAGGGATTGCCTGCAAAGCGAGATGCGCGCTCCATTTTTTCCGATCTTCGCGCGCCTACTGCGCTTCAGCCACCTCTTCTCGCTGTAATGACCTTCTCTTCCCTGCCCGATTATTCCAACCGCATTGAAAATGATCTGCGCCAAAACATCCTCCCCTTCTGGATCGAGAAGGTCACCAACCACCAAGACCGGACATTTTTCGGATCGCTGACCAACGACCTCGTCACGGACGTTTCCGCTGAACGTGGCGCGTTGCTTACCACGCGAATACTTTGGACGTACGCCGCGGCCTACCGCCGGTATCGCGACCCGGCCTACCTTGCGATGGCCGACCATGCCTATCACGACCTGATCACGCGTTTTCATGACCGCGAGCACGGTGGATTCTGGTGGTCCGTTGCCGCCGATGGAACCGTCCAGCGTGACCGCAAACAAATTTATGGTCAGGCCTTCGCCATCTATGCCCTCGCAGAATATCACGCCGCCACGGCGCGGCGCGAACCGCTCGCCGTCGCAATCGCCACATTTCAACTCATCGAAAAGCATTCACGCGACCGCACGCACGGCGGTTACTTTGAGGCATTCACCCGAACCTGGGATCCAATCGCAGATATGCGCCTGAGTCTTGTAGACCTGAATGAACCGAAGTCACAAAACACTCACCTCCATATCTTGGAAGCCTACACCAACCTGCTCCGCATGTGGTCCAACGCTGAGCTTCGTCAGGCACTGGCAAAATTAATAAACATCATGCTGACGCAGATCGCCAATCCGCACACTGGCCACCTCGGCCTCTTCTTTGCGGATGATTGGACGCCGCGCTCCGATCGAATTTCCTACGGACACGACATCGAAGCATCCTGGCTGTTCACAAAGGCCGCGAACGTAGTCAAAGATATCCCCCTCGCCCTGCGCACCGACGCGTTCGCGGTAACGCTGGCAAACGCCACACTCATCGAGGGCGTCGACGACGACGGCGGCATTTATAATGAAGGTAGTCCCGCCGGTCCGACCAACACTGACAAGGAGTGGTGGCCTCAAGCGGAAGGATTGGTCGGATTCCTCAACGCCTACCAGATCTCGAGACAAAAACATTTTCTCGAAGCGGCGCTGCACACGTGGGATTTTATCGAACAAAAAATCATCGACCGAAATCACGGCGAATGGGTCCGCGGCGTCTCCCGAGATGGCCGCGTCCTCGAGAACGAATTGAAAGTAAGTTTCTGGAAATGCCCTTACCACAACGGACGCGCTGGACTCGAGGCCGTTAGCCGACTCCGGACCATCGCCGCCCTCCCCTAAAACAATCTCCTCTCATGAAAAAGAAATCATCCGCCAAAACCAAAGCCCGTACCGTTTCCCCCGCGAAGAAAACTTCCGGCGCGCCCGCCGCATGGACCGCGCGGCTCAAGCAACTCCGCGCCAAGCACGAAAAATTTCTCGCCCGCAAGAATCCCGTCGATCTCGACTGGGATAACGGCGTCTTCGAGCGCTTCACCTTCCCGGCGATCACGTATCGTCACGCGCCGATCGAGTGGCGTTTCGATCTAAATCCGAAGACGAATCCGTTTTTGATGGAGCGGCTCGGCGTCAACGCCACGCTCAATCCCGGCGCGTTTTTCTGGAAGGGTAAATGTCACATGGTGGTTCGCTTTGAAGGCTATGATCGCAAGAGTCTCTTCGCCATTGCCGAGAGCCCCAACGGCATCGACAACTGGCGCTTCTGGGATGAGCCAGTTGATCTGCCGGAGATCAAACCCGAGACGAACGTGTACGACATGCGCATCACGTTTCACGAGGACGGCTGCATCTACGGCGTGTTCTGCGCCGAGTCGAAAGATCCGAACGCGAAGCCCGGCGATTTGTCGAGCGCGGTGGCGGTCGCCGGCTTGGTGCGCACGAAGGATTTTAAAACGTGGGAGCGATTGCCGAACATCAAAACTCCCGCTTCCCAGCAGCGCAACGTCGTGCTCCACGCGGAATTCGTCGAAGGCCAGTATGCTTTCTACACGCGGCCGATGGATGG
>JANYFP010000581.1 GCA_025362555.1 Verrucomicrobiota bacterium | reverse complement strand
GGCGCCAAATTGCTTTCACTGCGAATCAGGTGATAACGAAAAAGTGGAATCACCAGGATCAGGGCATACACCCCGAGGACGACCTCCTGCGGCACTCCCACCGCGAGTGAAAAAGCGTCGGTGTCGACCAACCGACCGGGGAGCGAAACCAAGAGTTGATAGCCCACCAAAGCCAAACCGGCCTGACGTAAATACCGGTGACCAGCCAACGCGCTCGACTCACGACTCCACCGCCAAAAAGTACGGACGACCCAGCCGGCCGCGATCATCGCCACCACAAATCGGCTCCACGTGCCGCCAAAATCCGACCCGCCGAACACGACGGCCAACGCGAGCGCGGTAATAATTGGCAAATGAATCCAACGCCCCGGACCTCGCGGCGACGCGGCCCGGGCAAATTCCACCAAGCACAAATAAGATCCAACCCGCAGGATGGCACGGATCACCTGAGACCAAGGATTGCTGCCCGCATCAAAGGCGACGAGTTCAACCAAAGCCTGGATGCATTGGGCCAGGCCATACCAGCCAAGCCAGCGCCACGCCCGGTGCGGCTCATGTCGCGCCAAACCCCAACCCGCAGTGGCGAGCAAAAACAACAGCCCACTCTGCAGCATGAGGACAAAGTCCAGATTCAGCGTGAGGAGACGGGACATGCGGAGCAAATGGACATAGACGGCTCCCCCGGTTCAGGAGCCGATTAAAAACCGGACATTGCCTGCGTAAACGTCTCAATTTGGCGAAACTTTACGGGAAACCGCCCCGAGCGCGCTGGCCAAATGCGGTTATAGGTTCCAAGTCGGAGGTGTTCGAAAACGACCCGCAAGACGTGCTTCCCGCCTATTGAATCACCTCAAAGCCCAGTGACACCCAGTTGCTGCAGCAGGGTGATGGCCGGCGCGTAATCAGGCGCGATCGCCAACGCCCGACGCGCGGCCGCCATCGCCTCGATCGGGCGACCGTGTTGGGCAAAAATCGTTGCCACCGCATACGGAATGTCGGCATCGCGTGGTGCCGCGGTTTCCGCCGAAGCCAGTACCTGGAGCGCCTCGTCGACTCGCTTCGACCGATTAAGCAACAGTCCGAGATTGTACCACGCCCGGGCTTGCAACGGATCGCGTTTGACTGACTCACGCAGCATGACCTCCGCCCGCGCGGTCTCACCTGCTTCCGCCCACGCGAGGGCGGCATAATACGGCGAAGTCGCATCCGCCGGGGCGAGTCCCGCCGCCCGCTCAAATTGTTCCGCCGCCTCGCGGGAATGTCCTGTGGCATTCAACATGAAACCCAGTGCTTCGGGCAGCGGCGCCGACAAAGGATCAGATGCCACCGCCGTGCGCAGATCAGCGATGCCTTCGTCGCGCAGACCGCGCCGGAAGCGATCCTGCCCGCGCCGCAGGAGAGAAATCGGATTCTCGGGCATCACATCGAGATAGTCATCGAGTTCGCGACGCGAGTCGGAACCAGTCGCCAATTCCGGGGACAAGGCCTGAGCAGCCTCGAGCCGCACGAGACGCACCGGATCGCGCAATGCCTCCTGCACGAGCGAGCGCGAAGGAGCGTCCTGGGCCAACGCCCGGACCGCGACGGCTCGGAGCATCGGATCAACATCACTGCGCAAGCGTTCAGCGGTCGCGATAACGTCCGCGCTGCCGGGAGCGAGTTGCTCGGCCAACACCAAAAGTGACGCCCGCCAGCCCGGCGTTTTCTCCGCACTCAGTAAGCGAAGCAATTCCGGCACGACGGTGGAATCACCCGCATACGCTCGCGCCACCGCCCGGGTCCGGGCGCGACGCGGCTCCGCCTTGCCACTTGGTCCATACCATTTTTCCCACGCCGCAATATTCCACGCCACTGATTTATCCGCATGGCAGCGCGAACACGAATCGGGAATGCCAAGTTCCTTCTTCAGCAGCGGATCCGGAATAATAAAACCATGGTCACGCCGCGGATCACGCTGCATGTAGGTCGTCGATGCCATGTGACACTCGACACATCGGTTGCCCTTGCTGCCGGCCAGGTGGAAACTGTGCGCCACCGGATCGATTACGGGCGCTTTTCGCTCGTTGCCGGGCGCATGACATTGCAGGCACAGACTGTTGTTCTCAAGCGGCAGCTTGAGTTTTCCGGTGTGGGCATTGTGGCAGTCAAGACATGTCACCCCAGCGGCCGCCATCTTGCTGTGGCGGAATGAACCCCACTCGAAATCCTCGTCGAGAATCTGTCCGTCGGCGTAATAAAAACGCGAGTCGCTCATCAATTGGAGTCGGCAATGATCTTCAAACTGCGCGCCGGGGGGAAACGCGGACGTGAGATCTTCCGCGCGTGCGTGACAGGCCGCACACGTCTGGCTCATCCGCGCGGAATCGCGGGAAATCGTTGGAACGCCGCTCATCGCTTTGCCTCCTTTCTCGTGCCCCGTCATCGGGCCGTGGCATTGCACGCAGCCGATTCCCTGCTCCACCCAGATCGAGCGGTAGCGTTTTTGAGTTTCTTCGTAGCCCTTATTAAATGCGGTCATGTGACACCGGGCGCACATGGAATTCCAGTTCATGGACTGGCCAGTCCAGTGCCCCCACTCGCCCGGGTTGCGCTCTTCGCTGCCGAAAGGGCCAAACCACTCATTTTTCGCCGGATCCCACGCCACTTCCGTGGTTTGAAATGTACCCGGCTGAGTCTCAATCAGGAACTGACGCAAGGGTTCATGCGCAATGACCATCGAGGGACGATGGGCGACCACGGAGCCGTCACGACGATGTTCCTCGATCACAGGTTGCGGGCCTGCGTCGCTCAAGAAACGGTATTTTGAAGCATGGCTTGAAAACTCCTGCCCGGCAAACAGCGCGGCGGGATACGAGTGATCAATGACGCGATTCGCCAGATGATGCTGCGATCCGCGCCACAGCGTACCTGCGGCCTGATGGCACGAGATACAATATTCCGAACTCAGTTTGTTTTCGCGAATGCCCGCCGCCCAAGCCGGTGCCACCACGGGAAGCCCATCGCGAAGTGGCGGACCAAAAGCTGTTCCGACGACAGCTAACAGTACCACGACCACACCCAGCACCCACCAACGCAACGGATGGCGCGCACGCGGGGAACCATTCGACGAATCAGCAAGACGGTGCTTCAAGCTCATGATTGATTAGCCGTGGACCTCACGCGCAAACAATGTTGACCAGCAAGTAAATACTACGTCGAAATTCCAATCTTCGCTGCCACGCGATCACGGCGCAGTCCCACACTCCAATCACCTGCGAGCTTCGCCTCGGCCGTGCTTCACTCACGCGTAGCGATTCGGGTTGAGCAACCTGAGATCGACCGATGGCTTGCGGCCGGCCAGCAACTCCGCGACGAGCAGCCCGCTGATTGGGGCCATCGTTACTCCAAGCATCGCATGACCGCAGGCGGTGGTGAGATTGCCGTAATTATTCAACCGGCCAATGTAGGGCAGGCCGTCCGGCGAAACGGGCCGATAACCGAACCACGGCTTCACGCCGTCAAAATCCGCCGCAGTAAAGTCCGGCAGGAATTGCTGTGCGGCGTTCACAATCTGTTGCACGCGCTCCGGTCGGATCGCGTTATGGTGGCCGCTGATTTCCATCGTACCACCGAATCGCAAGGTGCGGCCCATCGGCGTGACTGCCACGCGACGCTCCGTTAAAATCAGCGACTTGGTCAATTGAAAGCGGGGTTGCTCCAAAGTGAGACTGTAGCCTTTGCCCGGTTGCATTGGCAGGCGCAGACCCAGACCGGCCATCATGCCCGCCGACCACGATCCACCGGTCAGCACAAACTCGTCCGCCGTCAAATCACCTGCCGTCGTCTGCACCGCCGCCACGCGACCACTGGAAGCGCGCCAACCGTAGAGACTCGTATTCCACAGAAACTTCACGCCCATTTCCTTGAGCAAGGCCGTGAGCGCGGGGACAAATTTCCGCGGAGTGAGATGCGCATCGACCGGAAAATAAATGGAGCCCGCCACGGCCAATCGCGCGCCCGGTTCGAGCGCGGCAGTTTGAGCCGCATTCAACACGCGCGCCTCGATGCCGAGCTCCTGAGCGATTCGAGCCAGTCCGTGCGCCTCATGATCGAGTCCCTCCGGTGTCCTGCACAGATTAAGCAGGCCTTCGGTTTTTAATTCGAACGCGTTCCCGGTGATATCGGATAATTCAACAAACAACTGGCGGCCACCGAGGCAAAGGTCGCGCAAAACCGGAGCCGCCCGGCGCGTATGAGCCGCGGTGCAAGACCGGGCGAACAGCCAGGCCCAGCGCATAAGTTCAGTGTCAAGGCGCGGCTTGATGTAGAATGGACTGCGCGAATTCAACATCCACTTCAGCCCTTTGTAGACCATGCCCGGCGAGGCCAGCGGGATAACGTGACTGGGCGAAATATAACCCGCGCTGCCGTGCGCGCAGGAATCATCGCCCTCAGCCCCGCGTTCCAGCAGCGTCACGCGAAATCCTTCGCGCGCCAGATAATAGGCGCAACAAAGTCCGATAATGCCACCGCCACAAATCATGACCGATTTGGCGGAGCGAATTTCTGAGGCCTTAAGGCGATTGAGTGCGACCATCTCAGCGAAATTCAAAACAGATTCGCGCGAAGCGGCGCGAGTGAAAAATAAAAAAGCCGGCCTCCCTACGGAGACCGGCTTGAAATAATCGGATCTGTTACGTCAGACAGCGGCATCACCGCGCTCGTCGGTGCGGATGCGCAGGACTTCTTCCAACGGCAGGATGAAAATCTTGCCGTCGCCAATCTTACCGGTTTTGGCGGCCTTGGCGATCGTGCTGACGACCTTGTCGAGAATCTCATCCGAGACGGCGATCTCGAGTTTCACCTTCGGCAGGAAATCGACGGTGTACTCGCTGCCCCGATAAATCTCCGTGTGGCCCTTCTGGCGACCAAAGCCTTTTACTTCAGTCACAGTCATGCCTTCCACTTCGATTGCCGTGAGTGCGGCTTTCACGTCCTCAACTTTGAACGGTTTGATGATAGCGATAATCAGTTTCATAGGAGTAAGTATTTGATCGGTTAGTTGATGTAGCCTTCCTCACCGTGCTCGGTGATGTCCAAGCCTTGCGACTCGACTTCGGCGGTAGGACGGAGGCCGATGACCGCTTTGACGATATAGGCCAGAATCAGAGTGCCGACGATCGAGAGCACGAGCGTCAGACCGATGGCTTTAAGCTGAGCGAGCCAGAGACCACCGTTGGTCACGAGCCCGGCCAGACCGTTCTTAACGGCCGGAGCCCCGGCCAGATTGCTGTTCACCGAAGCGGTGGCGAGAAAGCCGGTGAGGAGTGCGCCCATCGTGCCGCCCACCGCGTGGACGCCGAAGGTATCGAGCGCGTCATCATAACCGAACATGCCTTTAACCTTGGTCACAAAAATATAGGGAATAACGGCCGCAAGGACGCCGATGATTACGGCGCCGGTGCTGTTCACAAAACCGGCCGCCGGGGTGATTACCACCAAACCAGCGACGGCACCCGAGCAGAAACCGAGGATGGAGGCGTGACCGCGGAAGATCTTTTCAATCATACCCCAGACGAAAGCAGCGACGGCCGCCGCGAGCGTGGTGGTCATGAAAGCGTTGGCGGCGACCCCGTCGGCGGCGACGGCGCTACCGGCATTGAAACCATACCAACCGACCCAAAGCATGCCAGTGCCGACCATACAAAGCACCATGCTGTGTGGAGCCATTTTTTCCTTACCGAACCCGAGACGCGGCCCGAGGATCATGCAGAGAATAAGTGCGGACCAACCGGAAGACATGTGAACGACGGTACCACCGGCGAAATCAATCGCGGGGATCACAGCATCGCCATTCCAGACGCCATTCATGAAGCCATTTGAGCCCCAGACCATGTGCGCGAGCGGGAAATAAACCAACACCATCCACAAGGTAACAAAGAGCAAAATCGAAGAGAACTTCATGCGCTCGGCGATCGCACCGACGATCAGCGCCGGGGTGATGATCGCGAACATCATCTGGTACATGGAAAACACATTTTGACTGACCCAGTACGCGTAGTTGGTGTTCGGGGCCGACGTAACATCCTTCAGAAAGAAATATTCCGAGCCACCGATAAAGGCGCTGCCGTAGTTACTGCCAAACACCAGACTGTAACCAAACGCCCACCACATAATCGTGACGAGGCCGGTGATGCCCAAACATTGAGCGAGCACCGACAGGACGTTTTTCTTGCGAACCAAGCCACCGTAGAAAAGGGCGAGACCGGGAAGCGTCATGAAGAGAACCAGCGCCGCGCTGGTCATCATCCATGCATTGTGACCGGGACCGGCCACGCCCGTGAGCGATTTGCCTGGATCGGTATTGTTGATGTAAGCCTCAAGCGCAGCAATACGCTCTTCGGACGTGGGCGCAGCGGGGGCGGCTGCCGGGGTTTGGGCCAAGGCTGAGCCAGCAATAAGAATTGCCAGACCGGCCAGAAGGAAGCGGAGGATTCGAGGTAACATATTATTCATGGTTGGTGCAGATTCCCATGAGCAGCTTGAATGCCAGATAGGCAATCTCCCCTAAGCTTTTTAAAAAATCCTGTAACCAACTTAGCCGATTCGATTTAAGTTAATCTAACGGAATCAATCGACGCGCCGAAGGGGCTCAATCAACCCCCTCACTCACCTGCGGGCGCTCAAATTGCGGCATCTCCGCGTTCGTCGGTGCGGATACGCATCACGTCGTCGAGTGGAACAATAAAGATCTTACCATCGCCAATTTTTCCCGTCTTTGCGGCCTTGGCGATCGCGGTTATCGCCTGGTCCAACTGATCTCCCGCAACCGCAATTTCGAGCCGCACCTTCGGGAGAAAATCCACTTTATATTCACTGCCGCGATAGATTTCAGTGTGACCTTTTTGGCGACCGAAGCCTTTCACTTCGGTCACAGTCATACCTAGAATCCCGATGGCAGACAGCGCGTCCTTCACTTCTTCAAGTTTGAAGGGTTTGATAATGGCGATAACAAGTTTCATAAGTGGAAAATCAAATATTACTGGCGTCGTAGATATAGCCGTGTTCGCCGTGTTCGCTTTGATCGAGGCCCTCCATCTCACTTTCCTTGCTTGGCCGAAGACCGATGGTCCATTTCAAACTGAACGCGATGAAGCCGGTCATGATCACGGCCAATACCAGGGTGAGACCCATGCCGCGCAGTTGTTCGCGCCACAGGGTTTGACCGACGATTCCGCTAAGATGAGTCGCGAGGTTATGATTCACTGCGGTGGAGGCAAAAACTCCGGTGAAAATCATCCCCAGCGTTCCCGCCACGCCGTGAACCCCAAAAACATCCAGGGCATCATCGTAGCGAAAGAAGCTCTTGATCTTGGTGCAGGCCAAAAACGAAATCGAGCCACTGAGCAGGCCCAGCCAGATTGCCGCAGTACTCGAAATAAATCCGCAGGCCGGTGTCACTCCGACCAGGCCCGCCACCGCGCCGGAACAAAAGCCGAGCACGCTCGCCTTGCCGCGCCAGAAATATTCCAACGCCGCCCAAGTCCCCGACGCCACTGCGGCGGCAAACGTGGTCGTCACGAAGGCATTGCCCGCAATACTATCGGCTGCCACGGCCGAACCGGCGTTGAACCCATACCAGCCGACCCACAGTAATCCGGTGCCAATCATGCAAAGCACCATGCTATGTGGCGGCATCGGAGTTTTTCCAAATCCAGCCCGTGGTCCCACGATCAGACAGAGCACCAAGGCCGACCAACCGGACGCCATTTCCACCACCATGCCCCCGGCAAAATCGATCGCCTTGATTGAGGCATTGGCATTCCAAACACCGTTCATCAGACCGGTCGAGCCCCAGACCATGTGGGCCAGCGGACAATAGACGAGCAGCAGCCAGAGTGAGGTAAAAACCAATACTGCGGAAAACTTCATGCGCTCGACAATCGCACCGATGATCACCGCCGGCGTGATGATCGCAAACATGAGCTGATACATCGCGAAAACCTGCTGTGAAACCCAGTAGGAATAGTCCGGGTTGGGCGCGCCCTCGACGCCACGAAAAAAGCAATATTCCGAACCACCCAAGTAGGCGCTGTGAAAGTTTTTCCCGAAGACCAAACTGTAGCCACAGGCCCACCAGAGCACCGAAACCAAACTCGTGATCCCGAGACACCACGCCATAATTGAGAGGACGTTTTTTGTCCGCACCAGGCCGCCATAAAACAACGCGAGACCCGGCAAGGTCATGAAGAGGACCAATACGGTGCTGATCATCATCCAGGCATTGTGGCCCGGTCCCACGGCTAACGCACTTTGAGTCGTCACTCCCGTTGAAGCCAAAACCGTCCCCTCTTTTGCTCCTGCCGCCGGGTCGGTGTTGGCCAAATAAGCTTCTAAGCTGGCGACTCGCTGCTCGAGTGTCGCCTCGGAATGAGCGGAGGTTGGCGAGCTCGCCGCACGTGAGGAAATCCCGCTCAAGGCGAGCAATAGGGCAAGGCCACAGGTGAATAACGTATTACGCAGAGACAGGGGAAGGGTCAGCATAAATGAGCATCACAGATGAATATTTTTCATCGAAACGACTCAATCCATGATTTTGATTATACTGATTTATGACAGAGGCGGAAACTCGATCCAATCACTCTGGTCATTGGCGCGCGGTAACCTGCCCCGCCATGATTCTAATCACTACCGCCACTTGCCCAGCTACGATCGCACCCGGGCCATAAGCATTCATGCAATTGAATGGGGTGGAACGCGACCTTCCCGACTTCGCCAAGGCTACGACGGACAAGCCGGGCGAGTTTTCTCCTGCGCGCATCGCACCAACCCGCCCGGAGGTCGGGTTCCACCTTTCAGTCCGCGGCACTCATCAGCAGAACGATTGTTCGACTGAATAGATGCGGCTAAGCCCACAAAAAACCACGTCACGATCAAGCCAACCGGGCACAAAAAAACGGCTGCGTAATCGCAGCCGTCGAGATCGCCCAATAAGGGTGGTGATCGTCAGTTAGACCGCAGCATCGCCATGCTCTTCGGTGCGAATGCGAATCACATCATCCACTGGCATCACGAAAATCTTACCGTCACCGATCTTGCCCGTTTTGGCGGCCATCGCGATTGCCGCGATCACCTTGTCCTTGGCGTCGTCGGTCACCGCGATTTCGATTTTCACTTTCGGGAGAAAATCCACGGTATATTCACTCCCGCGATAAATCTCGGTGTGACCTTTTTGACGACCGAAGCCTTTGACCTCACTGACGGTCATGCCTTCTACGCCAACGGCGGTTAGCGCTTCCTTAACGGCTTCGAGTTTAAACGGCTTAATAATAGCGGTGATTAATTTCATAGGAATAAATGAGCAGAGATAGTTTTCGAGGAATGCGCGGCCAGCGCAAGACTTACTGCGGCGGAATCACGGTCTGGATATGCAACTCTTTAAGTTGCTTGGCGGTGACCGGGGTCGGGCTCTGCGCCATGAGATCCTGCGCCTTCTGCGTCTTGGGGAAGGCAATCACGTCGCGAATGCTGGTCGTCCCACAGAGCAGCGCGACCATGCGATCGAGACCGAACGCCATGCCGCCGTGGGGCGGAGCGCCGAATGTAAACGCCTTGAGCATGTAACCAAAACGGCTCTCCACGACGTCCGCGGGAATCTTGAGGACTTCCTCAAAAATCTTCTTCTGCAGCGCCGGCTGATGAATGCGGATACTGCCGCCACCGAGCTCCATCCCATTGAGGACAGCGTCGTAATGTTGCCCGCGAACCGCCTTGGGATTCGAATCGAGCAACGCCGCATCTTCCGCCACCGGCGCCGTGAACGGATGGTGCGTGGCGACGTAGCTCTTGCGCTCCTCGTCGTAGCTCATGAGTGGGAAATCAACCACCCAGAGGAAATTCCACTGATCAGCGCGAATCGTCATCTTGCCGCGTTTGACGAGCAACTGGGCCGCTTCCAAACGCGTGCGACCAAGGATCGCGCAGGCCCGATCCCAAGTAGCCGCCGCAAAGAAAACGATGTCGCCTTCCGCGATGTCGAGGCGCGCGGTGAGTGCGGCCTTTTCGGCTTCCGAGAAAAACTTAACGATCGGCGAGCGCCATTCGCCGCCCTCAACCTTAATGAACGCGAGCCCCTTCGCCCCAAGGGATTTTGCAATGTCCTCGAGCGCGCCGAGTTCACCTTGCGTAATGTCCGCCAGACCCTTCGCGTTAAACGCCTTCACACAGCCACCGGCGGCCACCGTCGAGGCAAACACTTTGAAAGCGGACGCCTTGAAGGTGTCGGACAGATCGACCAATTCGAGCGCGAAACGCGTATCGGGTTTATCGACGCCGTAACGGTTCATCGCATCGTCATACGGCAGGCGCGGGAACGGCGTGGGCAGATCGTGATTGAGCACATCCTTCCATACTTTCTTCAACATCCCCTCGAACAACGCATAGATACCCTCGCGGTCGATGAATGAAGCCTCGACGTCGATTTGCGTGAATTCCATCTGGCGATCAGCGCGAAGATCCTCGTCGCGGAAACAACGGGCCACTTGAAAATATTTCTCCACGCCGGCCACCATGAGGATCTGCTTAAACTGCTGCGGCGACTGCGAGAGAGCGTAAAATTCGCCGGGGTGAATGCGCGATGGCACCAAGTATTCGCGCGCGCCCTCGGGCGTGCTCTTGAACAAGGCCGGCGTCTCCACTTCGATGAAACCTTGGGCGTCGAAATAATCCCGCACGGACTTCGCCGCCCGGTGACGCACCCGCAGGTTTTTCTGCATCTTCGGACGGCGCAAATCGAGATAACGATAGGTCAGGCGCAGGTCTTCGTTAACCTTGTCGCCACCCGCGTCGGTCAATGGAAACGGTGGTGTCTCGGAAATATTAAAGACTTCCAAACCCGTGGCATCGATTTCGATTTCGCCGGAGGGAAGGCCCTTGTTCATCATCGCATCGGGGCGAAGTACCACCTGGCCCGTGATGCCGATAACCGATTCGCTCTTCAGTTGGGCGGCCTCGGCGCGCAGATTCGTGTCGAACTTGACCTGAGTGACACCCTCGCGGTCACGCAAATCGATGAAAATAATGCCGCCGTGATCACGGACGGAATCCACCCAACCCGCGAGTGAGACGGTAGCGTTAAGGTCGGACTTGGTGAGCTGGGCGCAATGATGGGTGCGTTTCATAGGGACAGAGGGACGAACTAAGCTGAGTGCCCGGCCGGGGGGCAATTAGAAATTTGGCAATGGAGCGAGGAATTTTTCGACGTCGACCATGGCTAATGCGTAACGATTCATTCAAATCTATGGGAGCCGAGCTTGCTCGCTCTCGCCGGCAAACCACCGATCGAGCAACCTTCTTTTCCCACTGGTCATGCCTCCTATTGCATGGGTCCGACCAAGAAACGATTACCCACTTAAACCGTCAAATGCGCCAGCAACGCCCGCTCTTCTTCCTCCGGCAACGGTTCGCCGTTCACTTCAAGGATTCGGCGCGCCAACGGTTCCAACTGCTCCGCCGGCACCTCGACGACGCCAATACCATCGCGCCACTGGATAACCGGCAGGCCGAAAGCTTTGTTTTCGAGCACGACTTTGGCATAGGCCCGCCGCATTGCCCGCATGGCCGCACGAGTTTCACCGCCCGGAGCAAAAACCACCGGTTCTTCCACTCGATCAGTTAATCGCTCAGGCATGATTCGCAAATTAGTCACGGCTTCGACCATCACAAGCTTCGAGAAATCCTCTACTCGCAACACGCCATTCTCTTCCTCCACCACAAGGTGAGGATTTTGGCCGGTGTTATCAAAGAGCCGCCAGTAATGCACCAGCGGACGATAGTGCTCCAGCAGCAGCCGAAGTCCTTTCCCAAATCGACGTAACTGCACCGCGTCAGGTATGTCGTGCCCGCCTTTCTTCACCCGCTGGCTCACACGAGCGCGGGTAACATCCAAGTGGGGTATCCACAGAAAATCCAAACGAATCCGATACCCTGAGGCCTTCATTTCGCGCAACAAGTGCGTGTAACCGTACCCGGTAAGCGTAGTTTCAAATGAAAAATTCTCCCGACGCTCAAATAATTCACGCAGCCGTTTGAGCATAATCCGTCCCGCCTCTAAAGCCACCCTGTCCGGAGCGAAGGGCGACAAACCGGCCGCAATCAAGTCGGCATTCACAAACTCCCGACAGCGCATTTCCGTTGGCAGGAAATCTCGCACATAAGTCGTCTTCCCCGCGCCGTTGGGTCCGGCGATAATAAATAGATCGGGCATGGGCTCATCCCATACCCGACTCTGCGCAACGTCAAAGCCCGCCTTAACCTATAATTAAGCTCTCACCCGTCATCTCCGCCGGCTTCGGCAGGCCCATCAACTGTAAGAGGGTCGGCGCCAGATCAGCCAGACGACCACCGCTGCGCATTTTAGTTTTTCCGGCCACCAGACCTTCACCAATCGCGAAAACTTCAACAAGATTCAGCGTGTGCGAGGTGTGCGGGCTGTTCGTCAGCGGATCCCACATCTGTTCGCAATTACCATGGTCGGCGCACACGACCGCCTTGCCGTTCTTTGTGGCCAAGGCCGCGAGTAACTCCCCCACTCCTTGATCGGTCGCCTCGACCGCTTTGATCGCGGCCGGCAGTGAACCGGTGTGACCCACCATGTCGGGATTGGCATAATTCACGACGATCAGGCCGTACTTGCCGGAGAGAATCGCCGCCTTCGCCGCCGCCGTCACCTCAGGTGCCGACATCTCGGGCTGCATGTCGTAGGTCGCAACTTTGGGACTGGCCGGACACGCACGTTCTTCGAGCGGAAACGGCTCCTTCCGATAATTATTAAAGAAGAAGGTCACATGCGGATTTTTCTCCGTCTCCGCGCAACGGAACTGCCCGATGCTGGCGTTGCTGACGACTTCACCGAGAATATTTTTCAGCTTCTCCGGTTTGCCCGAGATCACATGCACCGGCAGTCCCGTCTCGTATTCCGTCATCGTCGCGTAGTAGAGATCGAGCTTCGGGCCCCGATCGAAATCCTTGAAACCATCAATCACAAACGCCCGCGTGATCTCGCGCGGACGGTCGCCCCGATAATTATAGAACAGCACCGCGTCGCCATTCGCAAACGTCGCCACTGGCTTGCCGTCAGCGCCAACGATCCACGTCGCGGGGACAAACTCGTCGCCGTTCTGCGTCGCACTCAACGGATGTTCATAATAATTCTGAATCGCTTCCGCCGCACTCTTCGCAGTGGCGACCGCCTTGCGACCGGTCAGCATATCGTAGGCTTTCTGGACGCGCTCCCAACGGTTGTCGCGATCCATCGCCCAGAATCGTCCGCAAATTGTGGCGATTTTGCCGACACCGATTTCGCGGCACTTCGCCTCGACCTGCTTGATATAACCCAGGCCGCTCTGCGGCGCCGTGTCGCGCCCGTCGGTGAAGCCGTGGATAAAAACTTGATTCGAGGTGAGACCGTCCTCCTTCGCCTGCTGCAAGATGCCGTAAAGATGTTCCAACATGCCGTGTACGCCGCCATCGGAGACAATGCCCATCACATGCAGCTTGGCCGTCGGTGAAGCCTTCACGCGCGCCACCGCCGCGTGCCAGACCGGATTGCGCGCCAGCTGTTTTTCCGAAAACAGTTTGTTGAGCCGCACCAATTCCTGGTCGACGATCCGGCCCGCGCCGATGTTTTCGTGGCCGACCTCGGAGTTGCCCATTTGACCGTCAGGCAGGCCGACATCGAGACCGCTCGCGGAGACAAGCGTATGCGGATACTTTGCCTGCAAGGCGTCATCACATTGCTTCTTGGCTAGAAGCACGGCGTTAAATTTATCCTGGGACCGGTCGGGGTTTTTGCCCCAACCATCACGGATTATAAGAAGCACAGGTGGTCGTGTTGAAGTCATGGGAAATTGTGCCGATAGAGGCGGTAAGAGTGAAGTCGCTCCGCGCCTTCAAATCCAGATAAAATCTTCAACCAGCCACCGGACGGCACACAAATTGCAGAAAGGAATCTGCCATGACGCTCATCATTAGGGATCAACTCGTTTGCCCCCCGACCTGGTTCGCCTCGTATCGGGATTTGACGCTGTATTGCCACATTTTCCTGAAACTCGATATCGTCATCGAGTCAGAGCTGGCCGACACCTATTATCACTGGATCAAGCCGCGCGGCGGGATGGATTTCATCGAGGATTTCGTCCGTCCCGGATCGGAGCACGGCACGCGGCTCGATTTCGCCCCGAGGGAACCCTTCACGATCGTCACTGACCGCATCGCCCCGGAAAACGTCCACCGCCTGATCGCCTCCATCCGTTCGCTCGCCGCGTGAGAGCGCACCCCGGCAAGTAATTATTCTCCGACACTGCGCGTTCGCGCTAATAACCGCTTTGGTTCCAATCGGCCTTGTCCTCAATCTCGTAATTTCGAGGCCCGCTTGAAATCCGCCAGCGGCCATACCGCGAGAGGAATGACACTCATGGAACAAGTCATTCCTGACGCACACGTAAACCTCGAGAAGACCATGAACCACCTCGCTCCCCGCCCTTCCCTTCTTGACCTGATTTTTCCGCAACCGCATCGTAAATTTTCATGTCACGTTCAATCGGGCAAACGATGCAACTGGCGCTGGCGGCCATCCTATTAATTGGCAGCCTAAATGCAGCGGAGCCCGCCCCGAATCCAGCGCCTAATGAGCCGCCCGTTCACGTCACTGGGACAGTGCCGATCCGCGATTTTTTCCGGCCGCCCTTTATCAATCTGCCTTTGGTGAATCGTGCCGGCACCTGGCTGATTGCTCGGTTTGATACCGAGGACGATCATACGGGCGCGATGTTTTTGAATTTACTGGCCGGCAAACAGCAAACCATCCGCGGACGGGACGACCGTGATATCGATGAACTCTTCTGGTTGGACGATCGGCACGTCCTGATGAATCAGAGTCACGAAAAACTGTATGCGGACGGACTCTTCGTCACCGATCTTGAGGATTTCAGCTCGGCCTATGCCATCGAGCGCAAGAGCGCGGTCTCCGTGATAAGCGTACCGATCAAAGCGCGGTTGAAGCCGATTATTTGGATGAGCCAGGATGCCTATCAGGAGGGCTTCGACCGCGGGGCCGTCCAACTCGACGCCAGCCTTTCCGTCGATCGACAGGACGATCACGGCGGCGCCCGGCAAATGCATCAGGTGGAACATGCCAATAAATTCATCGAACGCACGGGCACCGAAGCAACCATCATTAAGAGCTTCCCCAACCTCCCCAAGAGTCAGACGTTGAGCTTTCTGGCTGATCGCAATGGCGAGCTCGCTTTTGCCACCGCAATGATCGCCGGCGTGGAATCACTCTACTTCCTGCAAGATGAAAAATGGGTGCAATCACCGCTGAATATGGACCACTACGATCTCGTGGCCGCCGGCGATACCGACGGAGAAATTATCGTCGTCGGGCCCCGGCAGGAAAATAAACCCCGCGCGCTTTTGCGGGTGGACACCACTTCGGGCAACGTAACCGGCACTCTTTTTCAGGACGAACTATACGACGCTTTCGTGCAACGGATTTTTCGGCACCCGGTGACCCAAAAAATTATTGGCATCCAGCTCTATCGAAAAACCCTGGAAACGGTTTGGTTCGATCAGGACCATATCGATCTGCAAAAACAGCTGAATAAACTATTCCCCGGCAAAGCCGTCTCGATCATCGGGACCGACGTGGAGGAGAAACGGATCGTCATGGCGGTTTTTTCCGACCGCCAGCCCGTCGAGTACAGTCTCCTCGATCTCACTAAAAACGAACTGAGGCGGATCGCCAGTAGCGCGCCGTGGGTGCCGATTGAACAGATGCAGCCGATGCAGAGCCTGCGTTATAAGACGAGAGACGGATTTAAAGTGGAAGGCTATCTCACCCTGCCGAAGGGAACGACCAAAGAGAATCCGGCGCCGTTGGTGGTGCTGCTACACGGTGGCCCTTGGGCGCGCGATATTTGGGAGTGGAATGGAGAAGTGCAGTTCCTCGCCAGCCGAGGCTACGCGGTTTTCCAACCGAACTATCGCGGGTCGACCGGGTACAGTTGGAGTTTCCCCACTGGCGATGACTGGGAGTTCAAGAAAATGCACAACGACGTCACGGATGGCGTAAAACAATTGCTGAAAACCGGCCTGGTTGACGAGAAGCGCATCGCCATCATGGGAGCATCGTTCGGCGGCTATCTCGCTCTCTGCGGAGCGACCTATGAACCGGAACTTTACCGCTGCGCGATCACCGAGGCCGGGGTTTTTGATTGGTCCTTGATGATGAAAACCGCCCGGCGAAATCAGTATGAATCAGTCCGATACCAGATCTACCAACGCAATTTGACCGGCTCGAACCAGCCCGAAACGGGATTCGATGCGATCTCGCCGTTGAAGCACATTGATCAGGTGAAAATCCCTGTGCTCATCGCCCACGGCAAGGATGACAACGTCGTGGACATGGAACAATCCCAGCAACTCGCCAAGGAGTTAACCCGCTACAACGTGCCCCACAAAGTCCTGCTGAAAAAAGGCGAAGGGCACGGATTCTCCCGCTTGGATAATAAAGTGGAATACTACACCGCAGTGGAAGCTTTCCTCGCCGAAAATCTGCTGAAGCGATGACCGCCCACCGCTCCCGCCTCGGTGGGAATTACCGCTGAAATCGCCGCGCTAATTCGCCGCGACTGAGCTCGAAGTGCGTGGGCCGGCCGGCCGGACTCGTGTGCGGTTGCGCGCAAGCAAAGAGCTGGGTCAGCAGCGCCATCGCCTCGG
>JANYFP010000571.1 GCA_025362555.1 Verrucomicrobiota bacterium | reverse complement strand
GCGAGTGGGTGTCGTTCACTGAATCCAAATGCGCCTTTGCCCTGCCCGCACTCCTCGGCACCTGCACGTTGATGCTCCTGGGCGCGCGCGTCGTGGCGGCCCGGTTCATCCGCAAACCACATTGGATTCCGTGCGTCGCGGGCGTTGAACGCTGCACCATGCGCATGCTGGGCTTAACCGCCGGCATGGCCGTCATCGCCGGACTGTGGCTGCTCGCCGCCTTTCTCGGAAGCGTGGAAAATAAAATGCAATTAAAGGTCACCGGCACGAGCGCGGGAATTTTGGCGCTGGTGTTCACTTGGGCTAAGAAATGGCTGACCGATCCTGTCCAGGAAACTCGCGGCGACACTTACCTGGCCTTTGCCGTCAGTTGGCTGAAACGCGCCGGCCCCAAAGCACTCTCCACTATAGTCTGGCTCCTCATCTTTGTCTGCGTCGGTGCGCTCGTTCACCTGTGGGGCTACTCCGTGATCAATGCCTTCACGCTAAAATTTTGGCTCCCCTTGGCTGCCAGCGTCGGAGTGATTTTTCTGGCCTGCCTGCTCTTCGACCCCGCCCGCGTGGGCATGCACGAATTCTACCGGTCACGCATCAGCCGGTGTTACCTCGGCGCTTCGAATCTCTCGCACGATCCGAAAGCGACGGACCTCGCCGGACTCAACCGCCACATCTCCGAGCGACCGTGCGACGATATCACTTTGAAACAAATGCGCGAGGTCGCCCGTCCGATCCATCTCGTCTGCGTCGCCGCTAACGACATGTCGGGCGACCAACTCAGCAACCTCTACCGCGGTGCCCGCAGCGCCGTGCTTTCGGGAAATGGCATCAGTCTCGGCAACAAGACCGCCCAATTGGATGATCTCCGTCTCTCGGCGGCACTGACGGCCTCAGCGGCAGCTTTTAATTCCCAGATGGGCCGCGTCTCCATGGACCTCGGGCCTTCCGTAGGATTCCTGATGAGCGCCTTCAATCTGCGCCTCGGCCTGTGGGTGCAGCACCCGGACAATCGACATCGGGGCAACTACATGTTCCCGGGGCGCTTTTTTCTTTTTGAGTTATTCGGCATGTCACACACCACCGGCGGCAACCTTCACCTGTCCGATGGCAATCACTTTGAAAATTTCGGCCTCTACGAATTGGTGCGCCGGCATTGCCGGTACATTCTCGTCTCGGATTGCGGCGCAGACAGCGAAGTGGCGTTTGATGATCTGGCGAATGTTCTGCGCCGTGTGCGCGAGGATTTCGGCGTGGAAATCGAATTGGACGTCGCCCCGCTGCGGCCCGACGCCAACCGTCGCGCCAAACAACACGCCGTCGTCGGCACAATTCATTACGACGGCATGGGCGGCATGGACAAAGGCACCATCATCTACGTCAAACCGTGTCTGACCGGCGATGAGCCGCCGGATGTTCTGCAATACAGCACGCGTAACGACGAATTCCCTCACGAAGGCACCGCCGACCAATTCTACGACGAGGCCCAATGGGAATCCTACCGCCGACTCGGCGAACACGCGATGGATGCCGTGCTGAATTTCTGTAAAACCGAGGGCTCCGGCGCGCACAACACTCCGGACCGGCTCTTCCGGGACGCGCGGTCGCATTGGCATCCCGCGCCGGAAGATCTCAACGTCAACTTCCTCGCGATGAGCGAGCGTTGCGCCAACCTCGAACACGACCTGATGAGCGAAGGCCCCGAGCGCCTCCGCGCGGAATTTTTTGTCGAAGCCACCGCACTCACCGCACGCGGAGTGCAGCCTCAATCCCCGCACGATCCTGCCACCACCAGCGATACCCCCACGGCTCCGCCCCAGGCACTGGCCCATCATCGCGAAGAAATCCAAATTCTCAGCTACCTCGTGCGCGTGGCGCAGATCATGGAAGATCTCTGGGTCGCCGCCGATCTCGATCGCTATTGGTCCCACCCGTTGAATGAAGGCTGGATGAATTATTTCCGGCGCTGGGCGGCGACACCTTCGTTCCGGCGCTGGTGGCCCGTCATCGCGTCGATGTATAGTCTGGGTCTGCGCGAATTCGTGCGCAAACGTTTCAACGTAGGGGCAATCGATCCGACTTCACCGACAGCCTCCACCGACCAGAATCTGGCCACGCTGCACCTGCGCGAAGTGGACAACAAAGCGGAGTTCTTCGCTCAAAGTTTCGTCGCTCAACAATTCATTCAGAGCGAATCGCTGCCAAATCTCGCGAACTATCGGGTCCTGGCCTACGATCTCAGATTACTGGATTACAGCGGAGCACTGTCATCGCAAATCCTGCCGGTAGGCTTTGCCCTCGTGACCGAAAACCCGGTCGCCGATTCCCAGCCACCCGGCACGTGGAAAGCCGAATGGGACGTCCGCTATTTGTACGTCCCCGATTCGCTCAGCGGGTCGGGCTTCACCTCAAAACTCCTCGATGCCGTCCTGCGTTTTTATACAAACCCCGCATCCGTTCCGGCCCGAAAATTCAGCGAGGCCCTGGTGCATTTCACCCCTAGCACCACGAGCCCACAGGAAACGCGCCCGGGGCGGGCCGCACGTTTCGAACGGGTACGCGACATCGAATTCTACAAGAGCCGCGGCTTCAGTTACGTCGGCGCCGAGAACGTCGAAACCGGCGCGCTCACATTGAAAAAAATGTGGTAGCACGAGAAGGCGGCTGAAGACAAAAAATCGAATCAAGTAGCCACAGTGCCTCCGGGC
>JANYFP010000561.1 GCA_025362555.1 Verrucomicrobiota bacterium | reverse complement strand
TGAACGTGTAGTGAGCAAAGAAACTCAACGTGTAGTCCACCAAGCCGGTCTTGGTTTTGCCAGCGATGTTTTGATCCAATATGCCATTGGCGCTGATGAGTCCGTTGCGCAGATCCTGAGCGGCCGTGGCTGAGCCACCGGAGGACGCAGTCGTGGCACTTTGCCAGGTGGCCAAATTCGCCGCATAATAAGCGCGGGAACCTGGCAGGGCATCCGCGATTTGAGAATCGGGTTTGCCGTATGTGAGGCTGAGGCGAAGGCTCTTGGTTGGGTTTGCCACGAGATCAACTTCCGAACCGCTGAGTTGGAGCGCCTCGGTGTCGTCATAGCTGAGCGTCGTACGGGCGGTGTTCCGCGACTCGCCACGAGAGTCGTAGTAATTGCGCCAAAGGCCGGCGAAATCCGGTTTGTTGCCATTGAAAATACGGTCCTGGGACTTACTGTCGTAACGGCTGATCGAGGCATAATATTTGCCATCATCAGTGGAGATGCGGAGACCGTATTCCAATCCCTTACCCGTGGAGGGACCGAACGGTTGACCGTTTAAACCATTCTGTTTGCCAGGTCCGATCGGGTCGAAATTTTTCGAGTAATTGGCGAAGACGCCGAGCCATTTGAAATAATAGATACTGCCGACGGAGTAGGTCGTACCGCTGGCGCTATCGTCAACCAGTTCGCCATTGTAGGTGCCAACTTTGTGGTGCTCGTATTTGTCATGGCGCAGACCGGCCAGGATGCTCAGCTTATCGTTCCAAAGCCGGGTATGGGAAACGGCGGCGACGTTTTGCAGTTGATAGAGCTCGTTGAAGTCGAACCAGCCACCCGGCCATGAGCTGTAGGTGATGGTCTTGCCCCCGATGGATTCCGGCAGATTCATTGAGGCATTGGCGTCGTCGAAATAGAGCCGACCCCAAACCAGATTTCTGCCTGGGTCGCTGATCCCCGTTCCCTGCACCTGAGCATTGTACTGGCGGGCATCCCAGGTGATCCGCTGATCACCAGCAGAAACGCTAAGAACCTGCTTCACCGGCACGCCAAACACGTCGCCTTCATGCCGGAGATTGAACTGGCCGCGAATTTCAGTAACTGCACGGCCCTGATTCTGCTGACTTAGGAAAAAGTCGGCAAACATTTTGCCGAAATTCGGATTGGCCGAGCCATCCGGCAGCTGCTTGTTGAGATCGAGGTAGGCATTACCCGCACCCTCGTAATTTTTTGCCGACTGAGTATTGGTATATTGATAAGCGGCAATTTCGACATCCATTTTGTCGGAGAATTCATGATTAATAAAAGCCGTGATCGTGGAATATTCGGGTTTCGATTTGCCGTTGCCGTACGTGAAGTCACGGCTGGGCAAAACTGGAATTTTAGAGAGCGTCGGTGCTGGTGCCATCCAGCTGTACAGCGGCTGGAGTGAGGTGTACCAACCGGCGTAAGGTGCGGCGGGAATGCCATCCGGATCGATGCCGGCCGAAATGGTGCCACCGTTCCAATTCATCACGCCCTTCGAAGCTAACCCGGGAATCCAAACATTATACGGAGAAGTCCACCAGCCGGCACTTTCAGAAGGCCGGGTACCTGAACCACCGGCCGCGGCACCCCAGGTCGCGGAACTGGCGGTGCCATCCCACTTGGAGACACCATCACCAAAACCACTCGAGATGAGCGTGTTTTCGGATTCGGACACTTCGAGTTCCAAGCGAATCGACGTCTTGTCCGTCGGCTTGTAGAGGACCGCGAGATCGATCGCTTTCGCGTCGTTCTTGTCGTTCTTGCGCCAGCCGCGATTGCGATCAACCAACGCGTTGACGCGAAGTGCAACCTGGTCGGAAATCTTGCGATTGAAATCGAATTCAACGCGCATGCTCGCATTCGAATCAAAAGTCGTGGTGATGTTGGTGAAGTTTTTGTCCATCCGCGGCACTTTGGTATACGTACTCAATACGCCACCCACTGTGCCGACACCGAACAGAATTGAATTCGGGCCGCGATCCATCTCGATGCGGTCAACATTGTAGGTATCCGCCACGCTGTAGAACGTGAAATAATTTCGCGTCGGACCGGCGCCGCCTTGCAGCGACTGACCAGCGCCACGGAAATTGAAATCCCAATTATTGAAGGGATTCGCCAACTGCTTGCCGGCATAATAATCACCCGGCACCACGTTCGGCGACCACTTGAGGGCATCACGGACATTCGTGAGGCCGAGGTCGTCGATGAACGTGCGCGTGAGCGACGACATCGTCGAAGGCGTGAGTTTAATCGGCGTCGCCGCTCGACCGCCGGCGAGGGAATCAGTGGCAATGTAGCCATTGTCCTTTGCCGTATTCACGGTGAATTTATCCAAAACGAGGGTGGGATCTTCCTCAGGTTTCGCGACCGCCGGAGCCGGAACGGTTTGAGCCGGCAAAGTTGCCTGGAGGCCCAGCGCCAGCAGGAATGCCAGCGCGTATCTGTGTTGGTTGTGTGTCATGGGGTTCATGGATTTCTGGGGACAGTTATAACTTACGCTAAAATTCCGGGTTAGGTTTTTCCGCCGGTGACGGCGATGCCTTCGATGAAGTGGCGCTGCGCCGCGAGGAAGAGCGCAATGATGGGCAAAATCACGAGCGTGCTCGCAGCCATCAGGTAATGCCAATCCGTGAGGCCGCTCTTCGTCTGCATCGACTGAAGGGCCAGAGCCAAGGTGAAATCATGTTCGTCGGTCAGATAAATCAGGGGACCGAGAAAATCGTTCCAGGTGCCGAGAAAAGTAAACAGCGCCACCACCACCAGCGCCGGCCGGCAAAGCGGTAAAATGATCTGCCAGAAAATCCGGAATTCGCTGCAACCGTCAATGCGGGCCGCCTCGGAAAGTTCCTTGGGAATCGTCCGGAAAAACTGCCGCAATAAAAACACGTTGAATGCCGCCGCACAGAACGACCCGACCCACAGCGGTTGCATCGTGCCGACCCAGCCGAGCGAGCGGAACATTCCGTAGAGCGGCACCATCACCACGGGAAAGGGAATCATCATCGAGCCCAGCAGCACCGCGAACACGCGCTCGCGGCCACGCCACTCGAGGCGCGAAAATCCATACGCGGCCAATGAACTCGAAATCACCGTGCCGATGACATTGAGCACACACAGCAGAAGCGTGTTGCCGAAATAGCGCCAGAAATGTTGGAGCGCCTGCACAGCGCCCACGAAATTTTCCCAACGCGGTCCGAAGCGCCGCCCCACCTCGCTCGCCGCCACAACCTCGTGCCGGCCCGAAGCGATCTCCACCACCTCACGCCAGGGCTGCTCCCGCGATGCCGCCACGACCGCGTGCACCTGGACCGGCACCGAACGCCCGCCGCGCAACCACGCGCCATCGTGCACATCCGCCTGCGGCAACACCACCGGCGCACTCGCCCCAGCCGGCGTCGCCCACACACTGGGCGTCGTGATCAAAGAGGAAAGTTTCACCTCGTGCCGGGTCTCCCCTTCCCCCACGTAATACCGCCAGGGCAGCCAGAGCGGCGGCTGAACCGTGGTTTGCTCCAGCGGCTTCAGCGCCGTGGAAAGCATCCAGAACAACGGCAGCAAAAACAGCGCCGCGCCCGCGACCAGTGCGACGTAAATGAAAATTTTATTCAGCGCGCGCATCATCAGTCTCCTTGGTAATGCACAAATCCCCGTGTACTGCGCGACGCCAGCCACGTGAGCGCCAGCGTGAGCAAAAAAAGAATCCACGCCATCGCGCACGCATAGCCCATCTGCCGGAACTCGAAGGCGTTTTGATAAAGATAAACCGCGTAGAACAGCGCGGAACGATCCGGCCCGCCATTGCTCAACATGACAAACGCCGTGACGAAGGTCTGCAAACTGCCGATCACGCCGATCACGAGATTAAAATAAATCACCGGTGAAATCGCCGGAAGGGTCACGTGCCACAACCGGCGCATCGGCGACGCACCATCGATCATCGCCGCCTCGTGCAAAGCGCGCGGCACGCCTTGCAATGCCGCCAGAAAAATGACGACCGTGTTGCCACAACCCCAAATGGCCATGAGCGCCAACCCGGGCTTCGTCCAATGCGGATCATCGAGCCATTGCGGCGGATGACTCACCCCGAGCCACGCCAGCGCCTGGTTCAACAAGCCATTGCGCGCATTGAGAATCCAAAGCCACACCACGGCGCTCGCAATCGCCGGCACCAGCGACGGCAAATAATAAATCGCCCGGAATATCCCTCGCCCGCGCACAGGCTGATTAAGCAGGAGCGCCAGCGCGAGCGCCGCACATAAACCAAGCGGCAGCGAAATCGCGCTGAAGACAAGAGTGTTGCCCAGCGACTGCCAGAAAACATTGTCCGCCGCCATGTCCTGGTAATTCAACAGGCCGACCCAAATCGGCCGCGATAACACGTCGTAATCGCAAAAAGAATAATAGAGCGACGCGATCACCGGATAGAGCGTAAACACGCAAAACCCCACGATCCACGGGCTGATAAAAGCCAGGGCTGTCCAACGCCGGCGGCTCTCCGCTGCACTGATGCTACCAGCGGGCATAATCCCTCCATTCAGCGAGCCGTTCGTTTTGCACCAGGTCCCAGCGGCGCATGATGCGGTCATAACGCCACTGCATGCGCTGTTGCACGACGGCCAGCGCTTCCTCCGGCGACATGAGCAGATAACGCACGCGCATCGCGGCAATCGTCATTTCAATATCGTATTCCCGCCAATTCGAGAGACGCGGCACAGCGACTGCGTTCGGACTGCGCGCGAGCTCGATAAACTGTCCGATCGCCGGATTCGGATGACGCGCCACAAAATCCGGCGACACTTCGCGCAACGCGGTAAACTTCTGCTGCGCCCGCGCGAGTTTTTCCGCCACGTCCTGCCGTTGCAGATAACGGATAAATTCAAACGACTCGCGCGGATGCTTCGCGCCCCGCGGAATCACGATCATGTCGCTCACGACCAGCGTGCGCGGCGCGGTGTCCGCCACCCCGGGTGCGGCCGGACACGCCGCGACGCCCCACTCAATATCAGGGGCGTATTTCTCAATGAAATTTTTCAGCCACGGGCCATTAACCACCATCGCGGCGGTGCCGGCGAGGAACGGACTCTGCGACGTCTGCGATTGTCCGTAAGTCGCGCCGAAGTCGCGCAAATTGTCCAAGCCGTAAGTCAGCGTGACATCGCGTAGCCAGCGAAAAGCAGCCAGATTGCCCGCATCATTCGCAAGGATGCGGCGATCGCCGTCGTAATATTTCGCCCCGAACCACAGACCCCACGCGGAAATAAACATGCCGGCATCGGCAGGCATGTGGCCCACCTGGACGATGGAATATTTCCGACTTTCACGTTCGGCCGCGGTCAGCTCATCAAAGGGCAAACGCACGATGGCACCGCCGCGAGTGAGTTCCACGCGAGTGAGCCGGCGGCTCATTGATTCGAGTTCGGCAAAGGTCTGCGGCGGATGTTCGGGATCGAGACCGGCTTCACGGAAAAGTTTTTTGTTATAATAAAGCGCGATGCAACCTGGCGTGGTCGGCAAGGCCCACGTGAAGCCGCGGTGCCGACCGAGTTCCCAATAAGCGGGCAGATAATGATCAGCCCCGAGATGCGCTTCGGCGAGAGCTTCATCGAGCGGCAACAGCGCGCCTTTCTCGGCGAAATCAGGAATGCTGTATTCCCAAAGTCCGGCGACATCCGGCGGATTCCCACTCGACGCCGCGAGCATAAGTTTAACATCGAGCGGACTGATGGCCAGCATGCGCACCTCAATCCGGCTTTGCGAACCGTTGAAATCGTCGATCACG
>JANYFP010000552.1 GCA_025362555.1 Verrucomicrobiota bacterium | reverse complement strand
GGCATCAATCTCTTGATCCAATTCGGTTGGCTTTTCCTGCCGGGCCGATCCATCAGTGCCAGCGATCTGGCGCTGAATGTCATCGGAACCTTAGCAGGCGCTTCTCCGGCGTGCTTCCACTATTTATCCCGCCGCACCTTGGCGTTGCTGACTAGCGGGTACGGCGCGTGTTTCCTCGTGGCCGCGACCTGGCCGTGGAATTTCTCAAAGAGTGCGGCGGCGATGCCCGCTTTGCTGCACCGCATTGAATGGATTCCATTTGAAGACGGCCTCCTCAAGATGTGGGCCCTGAAGGAGGGTGCACTCAATACCTTAATGACCGTACCCCTGGGACTGTTGGCTGCCTCTTTCATCCTCCGCCGCAGTGGCGGATGCCGGGCAGTCGTGACCGCGACCGTTTTGGGCCTGGCTTGCAGCACGCTGGTAGAGGGCCTGCAATGTTTCCTGCCGAGCCGAACACCGAGCCTCTCGGACATCAGTCTCAATACCCTGGGGGCTCTGATCGGCGGAGCCCTGGCGTATTACTTCGAACGATGGCACCGGCGCGAACATCCGGAACTGAAAACATCCGAGCACCAAGCCGCGTCTTAGAAATAACGTGGATTGAGTGGCGCGGAATTTAAAGACCCGCTCTTACACTCCCCAAAATCCGAAGTCCCGCCGGACGCCACTCAGGAAATCCTGGTGAATTCCAACATCAGACTCTGGCGCAAGGTTAGCTTGGCCGGATAGTGATACTGCAAAATTTCTCCCAGCGATCTCACTTGCAGACCGTGCGCTTGAGCGAGCCGCTGAATCAGCTCCATACTGTGGGGAAAATACGCCGCATAGAGGGCGGAAACGGTCGCATGTTTTTCCGGATTCACGATGTCCCCCAAAAATTTACCGCCCGGCCGCAACCGACGGCCGACCACCGCGAGCATTTCGGACACGGTTTTCTCGTCTAAAATATAGAGAATTTGGGAAGCGAAGATGAAATCAAACGAGGCTTCACCCAAGGTCTCCTCACCAAAATGCCCCGAGTGAATGATCCGGGGGTTTTTGGTTCCGAGTCGGTGCAACACGATTTGCTGGCAGGCCGCATCAACATTGGCCGGGATAATATCGACCCCCGTGTAGCGCGAAACGTCCAGATAGCGGATGAAGGCAATTCCCCCCTGCAATGGGCCGCAGCCCAAATCCAACAGCGCATGCTCGGGCTTCAGTCCATTCGCCTTGAGGACGTTAAACTGATATTGCTGGAGTTTCTTCCAGTAACCGACCGGCCCAATCATTCGCTCGCACTTATGTTGAAAACTGAGGCCCGGGACATAAGCCCGCAGATCATAGAGCCATCGGCGAAATTTCCTCAAAAAACGATTTATCGGATTAATTTTTCTTGGGCTGTTGGGCGCTTGGGAAGTCATGCAAAGTTTTTTGGCCCCGCCAACATTCCAAAACAAACCCGCCAAATCCAGCTATTCCGCTCACAATTCCAGCCCAGTCAATCCACGCCCGACCCTGCATGAGATCGGTCCATCCCGGCTAAAATCGCCCAGACTTGAACGAATGTGCGCCCAAATAATCCATCCGCACCGCCAATCGTTAACCTTCTGCTAAATTCTCCGTTTTAGCGGCCGACCAGGCGTTAGTCTCGCCTTTGATCTTTGTCATTCTGCGCCTGAAAGGTTGCCATCAACTTTCCTGCAACCCATGCTAAGTTAGCCTGTCCCCCTCCTGACTACTTAACCAGCAACTCCACTTAAAAATGGCCTTCTCCCAGTTACACGGTTGTTCGATCCGCGCGATTTGCTCCAGCGTGCCGGCGCGCATTTTCGACAATCTGACGGAGACCACGGAGTTTGATCCGACGGAGGTCGATAAAGTGGTCAAAATGGCCGGCGTTCGCACCCGCCATGTCGCCTCCGAAGGCATTTGCAGCAGCGATCTTTGCATTGCAGCAGCCAAACGCGTCCTCTCCCAATTACAGTGGCCGGCTGAATCCGTCGACGCCCTCATTTTCGTGACGCAAAGCCCGGATTATTTCTTGCCGTCCACCTCCAGCCTCGCCCACCGGGGGCTGGGAATGTCCGATCAATGCGCCGCGTTCGATGTCGGCCTCGGTTGCTCCGGCTATCCCTATGCTCTTTGGCTGGCCTCCATGATGTTATCCAGTGGCGGTTTGAAGCGGGTCCTGGTCCTGCACGGGGAAACCCCCACCCGTTTCGCCGACAAATCAGACCGGGCCGTAGCCCTCCTTTTCGGTGATGCCGGTTCAGCCACCGCCTTGGAAAAAACGGCGATTCCGGGAGCCATGCCGTGGTCTTTCAATCTGCATACCGACGGCACCGGCTGGCGCGATCTCATCGTTGAGGGCGGCGGCTTCCGCGATCGCACTCCGACCGATGCCAGCAAGCTCTTCGTCGCGATGAATGGTGCGAACATTTTTAATTTCACGATCAAACGCATTCCCGCGCTCGTGGAAGAGGCCCTGACCTGCTCGGCCACCGCTCCGGAAGCCATCGATTATTTCATTCTCCACCAATCAAACCTCTTCATCATGAAACACCTCGCAAAAAAGATGAAGATTTCCGAGTCGAAACTGCCCGTCACCATCCAGCGTTTCGGCAGTACGGGAGGGCCTTCGGTTCCGCTCACCATCACGCAAGGCAACCTCACGCGCCCGGCCGATCGGGCACTCAAATTGCTTCTGGTCGGTTACGGCGTCGGTCTTTCCTGGGGGTCTGCCCTCATCGACCTTCCGCCCGAGGCAATTCTTGACCACATTGTAATCGACCAAGCGTAAATTACGCGGCTATTTCACTAGTTGCCTAAAGCGAAAGGTCGCTTGAAAAATCCACCCAAGAAACAGAGAAACCCATGAATCAGGAAGAAGCATTAAAATGGTTTGCCGAGCTTTTCGGCCTGCCCGTTGCCGGCCTTTCGCCGGACACGCCGAGAACTGGGATTTCCAATTGGGACTCCCTTGGCGTCCTGACGTTGATGGCGGCTCTCGATGAGAGCTTCAATATCGTGGTAAACGATGCGGACATGCGCGCCATGCAGAAGGTAGGCGATGTGCTCAATTTACTCCGCCAGCATGGCAAGCTGACCTGAGGATTTGCCGTGCGTTTTATTTTCATCGACGAAATCCTGGAACTGCAGCCGGGCAAACAGGTGCGGGCAGCCAAGTTTATTTCGCCCGACGAAGATTATTTTCGCGACCACTTTCCCGGATTCCCGGTTGTCCCCGGAGTCCTCCTCACGGAAATGATGGCGCAAACGGCCGGCAAATGTCTCGACGCGGAAAATACTGCGCGCGGAAAATCCATGCTCGCCCGCATCACCACGGCGAACTTTCGCGACTGGGTGCGCCCCGGCCAGACCGCGATTATCTTCGGCGAAATCCGCACCAGCCGGCCCCAGTTCGCCACCGCCGACTGCCGCGTCGAAATTGACCATCGCATCGTCTGCTCGGCGGAACTATTATTCTCCTTCGTGAACATGGAAAAACTCTCCCCCGGATATCGGGACGAGGTGCTTGACCGGTTCCTGTCGCGCCAAAACCCCAGCGAACCCGCCATCCCCAGCACCCCATGAACAACGCCTTTTCACTGCAGGGCAAACGCGCCCTTGTCACGGGTGGCACGCGCGGCATCGG
>JANYFP010000520.1 GCA_025362555.1 Verrucomicrobiota bacterium | reverse complement strand
GTTGGCAAAAAGGAAAAAATCAGGCCGGCGGGAATTGCGGGCGTAAGTCGGATTATACACGATCAAATCGACTTCCTCATCACCCGTTTTGCGGCGCGCCTGCACCTGATATTTGCGCACCTGCCGGACGAGAAAGCCGTTTTGCTCAAAATACTCGCGAACTATGCCTTCATCGATGGCGGCCATGGAGTGGAGAATTTAGCCAATTGCGCGACGAGTGCACCCCAAATCTTAGGTCGCTCCCAGTTCGCGCCACACCGCTTCGACGACGGACGAATCGATCTCTGACTGGGTGGCTGCTTCCCCGAGACGTTTGAGTACCACAAAACGTAATTTTCCCGACCGCACTTTCTTGTCGTGCTGCATCGATTCCATTAGCGCCGCCAGCGACAGCGGTTCACGCAACCGCGCCGGCAGAGCGTGGGCGAGGATGGTTTGTTCAATCCGCTGCACTTCCGCGGATGTGAGGTAGCCGAGTTTTTGCGAAAGCCGCGCGGCGGCCGCCAAGCCAACGCCCACCGCTTCACCGTGCAAATACGATTGAAATCCAGTCACCTGTTCCACCGCGTGACCAAAAGTATGCCCGAGATTAAGCAACGCGCGACCACCCTCTTTCGCCAACTCGCGCTCATCCGCCCGGACAATTTCCGCCTTCATTTCACAGCAGCGCCGGATCACCGCCGATAAATCCGCACTGCGCGGCGTGAGTGCAGCTTGCTCCAATCGAGCGAAAAGCGCCGCATCGCCGAGCAATCCGTATTTAATAATTTCCGCCGACCCGGCCGCAAATTCCCTCGGCGGCAACGTCTGCAAAAAATCCGTCGCAATAAACACCGCACGCGGGTGATGAAAAGCACCGACCAAATTCTTCCCAGCCGCAAGATTGAGCCCGGTTTTTCCTCCGACCGAGCTATCCACCATCGCAAGAAGTGTCGTCGGCACCTGCATATAATCAATGCCTCGCAAATAGCTCGCCGCAGAAAACCCACCCAAGTCACCGGGAACTCCGCCACCTACGACCCACAGCAAGCCTTGCCGCGTGACTCGATTATTCGCCAAAAAATCCTGCACCTGCCCAAATACTTCGAGTGACTTGGCCTTCTCTCCCGTAATTACACTCAACTGCGGGATTCCGGAGAACGCCTTCGTCAGGAACGCGGCCTGCGCGCGGGCCACTCCGACATCCGTGAGCAGTACTGACGGACTCCCCTCCTTCGCATACTCCTCCATCGTCAGCCGGATCGCGTCCGCCGCAGTCTGGAGAAAATGAATCGGATAACTTTTTTGCGCTAACTCAACCGTGAGGCCCTGTATCATAGGTTCCTTTAAAACCAGCTACTTGCACAGGTCAATGCCCGTTATTGAATCCAATTGAGACAAAATCTCAAATAATCAATTGACATGAGACTGCGTCTCATCCTCATACGGGTCGTTTTCTCATGAAGCACTCCCACCCTCACTCGCCCGCATCCCGTGCAGGTCTCCGTTTCACCTTCGGGGCCTTTCTCGCAGTGGCACTGGTCGTGGCCTTCGTGCTGTGCCTCCACACTTTCTAACCACTTCGCCCGCCGCCGTTTTGTTCCCTGGCTCATTCGGTTCAATTTCACCCGAATTTCCCAGGCCGGCGGCGGGCTGACTCTTTTCAAATCCCGCTTTCCACCTTCACCATGTCGTCCTCCGGTCTTACACCCGCCCGCCGTTCCCACGGCTCCACTCTAACTAAAACCAGCGCCTCCCTCACTCCGGTTTCACGCCGCCTCCGCTCCGGCCGGCCGATCTTCACGGTCGCCCTCGCGCAATCCTTGGCGCTATCCGCGCTCGCCCAAAACACCGACGCCGCTGCTCCCACCACCGATCACGAAAACACCCTCGAGCTCCCCAAGCTCACCGTCGATGAACAGCGCAAGGCCGTTTCCTCGCCCAAGTTCACCGTGCCACTCGTGGACACCCCACAAACCATTTCTGTAATTAGCAGCGACATCTTCAACGCCCAAGGAGCCACCAATCTTTCTGACGTTCTGCGCAACACTCCCGGCATCACTTTCGCTGCCGGTGAAGGCGGCAGCGTCGCCTCGGGCGATTCCTTTTTCATGCGCGGCTTCGATGCCTCCAACAGCATCTTCATCGACGGCGTACGCGACACCGGCGGATACAACCGCGACACCTACAACCTCGAACAGGTCGAAATCGCCAAAGGCCCTGCCGGCGCTGACACCGGCCGAGGCGGCTCATCCGGGTACATCAATCTCGCCACCAAAACCCCGCGTATCACCGCCAGTGAGACCGGACAACTCGCCTTTGGCGCCAGCAAAGATGGCGACCCGCAAAAACGCGCGACCATCGATGTTAACCAGCCTATTTCGGCCCACGCCGCCGTCCGCGTCGCTGCCGTCTGGCAGGATTCCGGCATACCCGGCCGCGAGCTCATAAACAATCACAACTGGGGCGTCTCGCCCTCGCTCGCCTTCGGCCTCGGCACCGACACCAAGTTTACCCTCGGTGCCACATTCGACCGGATCAACAGCCTGCCCGACTCCGGCCTGCCCGTTGTCGCCCTCCCCGGCGTTGTCCTCCCTGGTGGCTCACCCGTCACAGTCAATCAAAGCAACTCCTACAGCCTGCCCGGCCAAGACTTCGATCACGTTGATCGCATCAGTCTCACCGCGCGCATCGAACACGATTTCAGCGGCTCCTTGCGTCTGACCAACCAAACCAAGTGGATCGACACGGACCGCGACGCGCTCACCTCCTATTTTCAAAATAGCAGCGCCACCGCCGCGACATTTGTTCCGACCACTACACCAATAAATCCGGCCACCGGCACCACGCCACCCTCGTTCGTTACCTACGACCCGGTCACCGACACCACCGTCGCCCGCCGCATCCGCAACGAGACCGCCAATAAAATCCTCTCCAACCAGACCAACCTCGCCACGCAATTTTCCACCGGCCCACTCCACCACAGCACCAGCGCCGGACTGGAGTTAAGCCGCGAAGAACAAACCACCCCGACCTGGCAACCCGTCGGTGGACCAGCCACCAACCTGCTCAATCCGGACGCGAATCGCCGTGCCTCCGCAGCGCAGACTCCGTACCTCGCCACCAATCGCCCCTATGCCAAGGGCGTCATCGACACCGCCGCGCTCTACGCCTTCGACACAATTCAGATCAACCCACGCCTCCTCCTCAACGCCAGCGTGCGTTGGGAAACTTACACGGTTGATTACGAGAGCCTCGTGCCCGTCACCCTCACCATCCCTGCACCCACCGTGATCAAAATCACCGCCGACGACCAAATCTTCAGTTGGAAAACCGGCCTTGTCTTCAAACCCGCCGCCAACGGCAGCCTTTATGTGGCCTTCGCCGACACCGCCACGCCGCCCGGCAGCAGCTTCGCCCTCTCCGCCACTGCGAACAACCAGAACAACCCAAATCTACTGCCACAAAAATCCCGTAACTACGAAGTCGGGGCCAAATGGGAATTCTTAAAGAACCGCCTCTCCACCAGCCTCGCTTTCTACCGCTCGGAAAACCTCAACACCGTTTCCACCGACGCGGTCACCAGCCTCACCACCCAGGACATCAGTCAAACTTCCGATGGCATCGAGTTCGGCGTCTCCGGCAAACTCACCAAGGACTGGCTGATTTTCGGCGGTATCGGCTACATCGACACTGCCTACAACGCTGCCGGCACCACTGCCGCCGCCAACGACGGAGCCGGCCTCCGCTTCACCCCGCGCCTCTCCGGCAATCTTTGGGCCACCTATGCCCTCGCCAAACACCTCACCATCGGCGGCGGCATCCAATACTCCGATTCCGTCGTACGCAGCACCGCAAACAACCAGGCGCCAACGTCAACGAGCATCACCCACATTCCCGACTACTGGCTCTTCAACCTCATGGCTGCCTACGCCGTGAACGACAAACTCACCCTCCGCCTCAATCTCAACAACGTCCTTGATGAGCAGACCTACCGCTTAAACAACGGCGGCGGCCGCTACTATCCCGGAGCACCGCGCAACTTCCTCCTCACCGCCGACTGGAAATTTTAATTTTGCCTCAGTTTCGCGGTCCGCCGCGAGAACTGGGGACACCCACCGGGCGCCCAACCTACCGCAACGGTGCTCCTTACTCACTTCCATGCTCCTCGCCATTCCCAATGTCCTCTCGCCCGAACAAGTCGCGGAAGCCCGCAAAATTCTCGATGCCGCCGAATGGGTCGACGGCAAAATTTCGGCCGGCCATCAAGGTGCCCGCGTCAAAGACAACCTGCAACTGCCTCCGGAAAATCCTGCGGCGCGCCAGGTCGGCGCCATAATTGCCAAAGCGCTCGCGACGAACCCACTCTTTATTTCGGCCGCTCTGCCGCTGCATATTCTCCCGCCCATGTTCAACCGTTACTCGGGCGGACAGACTTTCGGCACGCACATCGACGGCTCCATCCGCATCGTCCCGGGCACGAACCACCGCCTGCGCACCGATCTCTCGTGCACCCTCTTCTTCGCCGGCCCGGAGGAATACGATGGCGGCGAACTCATCATCGAGGACACCTACGGCTCCAAATCCGTCAAACTCCCCTCCGGCCATATGATTCTCTACCCGTCCACCAGCCTGCACCAAGTGACACCTGTCACCCGCGGCACGCGGCTGTGCTCGTTCTTCTGGTTGCAAAGCATGATCCGCGACAACGGCCAGCGTGGTCTACTCTTCGACCTGGACGTCGCCATCCAACGTCTCGGCACCGAAAACGCCACCCATCCATCGGTCGTCTCACTCACCGGCGTCTATCATAATCTCCTCCGCCAGTGGGCGGAAATGTAACCACCTGCCTGTGCTGTAGGAGGGGCTTCACACCCCGATCTTAAAACCGCCAATGTCCACCACTTCATCCTCCACCACCAACCTCGATCACGTCCGTGATCTCGGCGTCGCGTGGATGAACTGCGGACACACGCTCATGCAACGGAGCGACGCACCAAGCCTCACTGACGCTCTCGCGGCGTACGATCATGCAATTGCGGTGCTGCGTCAGTTACCGGCGAACGAAAATCCTTCATGGACCAACAGTCTCGGGGCCGCACTGATGAATCGCGGCCAACTGCTCCATCGACTGCACGGCGTGAAGCAGGCCGCTTTCGCCCTCGGCACCTTCACCGAAGCTGAAACCATCCTCCACCCGCTCGTTCCGGCAATCGAGAATCCAGCATCGAAAATCGAAAATCTTCCGAGCCCCTGGCCCCGCCGCAATCTCACCGGCACACTGCTCAATCGCGCCAGCCTCCTCCTCGATCTCGCGGAATACTCCGCCGCCGCATCCACGGCCCGCCACGCCCTTGCTCTCACGGCACTGCACGAACACACCGACGCCGTCGACGCCGACCTCACGCTAAAAATCCGCCGCTGCCTCTGCGAGGCCCTCGGCCAACTCATCGTCGAACCCGAGGCAGATCAAAATGCGATCGCCACTGAAGCCAGCGATTTGGTTGACGACGCTCTCGCCCTCATCCGCCACTGGACCGCCCGCCACGCCGCTGTTTTCGCGCCACTCGCGCTCCGATTCTTCCGCTACGGCACGCAACTCTACCGCCTCCACCAACCCCATTTCCTCGCCGACTTCATTGAGGAAAATGTTTTCAACTCCGGCCCGGAATTTCACTCCATCGCCCTCGAAGCCATCGACTCCGCACTCACGGATCGCCCGAACGATCAGAAATTCTTGACCATCGGTGACCCCGCCTCCGAGCAACTGCTCACCCGCTGGCGGGAACTCACCTCTCTCCGCACCCGCCTCGTTGCATGAAATTGTTCCGCCAAATTTTATTCTGGTCCCACCTCGCGGCCGGCCTCACCGCCGGCCTGTTCATCGGCGTGATGAGCTTCACCGGCACCACACTCGCCTTCGAGGATGAACTTGTCACGTGGGCCGAGCGCGACGCCCGCCAGGTCACCCCGCCAGCGATCCTGCCCTCCGATTCGTCCGCCAAAACTTCAGCGACGACAGAAGCCTTGGCGAAGCAGGGAGCCACGCGACTTTCGCTCGCCGATCTCCAACACAAACTGCGCGAAGCCCAACCCGAATTCCGCACCGCCAGCATGACCCTGCAAAACGATCCGACCGCCGCAGTCGCCTTCAGCGCCGGTCGCGACGGTGGCTTCTACATCAATCCTTACACTGGCGAAATCCGGCAACCCTCCTCTACGAAGGTTCACGATTTCATGCAACTGATGCTGACGTGGCACCGTTTCCTCGGCCGCGAAGGTGACCAGCGCCCGATCGGCAAAGCCATCAATGGCGCGTGCAATATCGCCTTCTTCGTCCTCGCCGTCACCGGCCTGTATTTGTGGTGGCCCCGCACTTGGTCGTGGCGCGGCATCAAAGCCATCGCGCTCTTCAATTGGAAACTCAGCGGCAAGGCCCGCGATTTTAACTGGCACAACGCCATCGGCCTGTGGTCCGCGCCCATTCTCATCGTGCTCACTCTGACCGCTGTGCCCATGTCCTACCGCTGGGGCAGCAATCTCATCTACCAACTCGTCGGCGAAGAACCGCCCGCACCACCAGGTGTGCCCGGCACCACCACCACTCCCACCTTCGAAATCAAACGTCCCTCACCGGAGGCGCGCCCGCTCGGCTACGACACCCTCGTCGCGACGATCCAAAAAGATTTCCCCCACTGGGAACAGATCGTTCTCCGCACTGGCGTTGCCTCACGCGGCCAACGCCCTGCCGCCAGCATGAACGCATCCGTACCGCACCCCGCGACCGAAACTGTGAGCGGGGGGCCTTTGCCGGACGACCTCAGCCGCGACGGAAGTCGCGTGACTGATCCTAGGCTCGCAGTAGTGAGCAACGGAGTGCCCGGACAAATACCGGATTTGCAGCTACGCCCTGCGCCGGCAGAGACGAACCCTGGGCGCATAGCAGTGCGCAACGGGGCAGCAAACAATGGCACCCAACCCCACGAGGCATCACCTGAGCCCGCACCCATTCAGCGCGAGCGATCCACGCCATCAGCCACCGAAAACGGTTCCGAAAAAATCGAGAATCAAAAATCAAGAATCAAGAATGCTCCGTCGCCCCTCACCATCACGATCCGCGAAGCCGGCTCGTGGCCGCGAACAGCCACTACCACTCTTACGCTGAATCCTTTCACCGGCGAAATCCTGAAACGCGAAGGCTTCGGCGAATATTCCACCGGTCGCCAGATTCGCACCTGGACCCGCTTCCTTCACACCGGCCAAGCCCTCGGCTGGCCCGGCCAACTCATCGCCGGCCTCGCGTGCCTCGGTGCTTGTTTTCTCGTCTACACCGGTTTCGCGCTCAGCTTCCGCCGCTTCTTCGGTCGGGGCGTTCTTCCGCCTATCGCCTCGACCCAACCCTCGCAGTCATCGTAATCCCGTTTTCCTCCTAAAAAATTTCCGTCCTATTTTGAACCTATGAAAAAGCACCAGCAAATCCTGCTCCTGACCGGCCTGATCACCGGACTGACACTCAGTCCGGTTTACGCCGACGAAAATCTTTTCGGCTACACGCGTGGCGCCGAGACTCTGCCGAAAGGACATTACGACCTTTACCAATTCACGACGCTCCGCGCCGGCAAAGATGAAGGCGTCTACCGCGGATGGGATGCCGAAACCGAAATCGAATATGGCTTCAGCGACAAATTCCAAGCGAGTCTGGCGTTGAACAATCACTATTTCAAAACGTCCGGCGTGCCCGATCTCGATGACGCCAGCCATTTCCGTTTCGGGGGCGTGGAGGCCGCGGCCAAATATCGGTTCAAGAGTCCGTTCATCGACGGCTACGGTTTGGCCATCCGTCCCGAAATCGGCTTTGTGCGTTATGACGATGTCGATGGTCTGCTTGAACACGAGCTGTTGGTCGGAGCCATGCTGATTTATCAGCACAACTTCCGTGACGACACGGTGGTCTTCTCCGCGAACGCCGGCTTCGATTTCACGTGGGGGAAAATGCCCGCCGAACAATATGATCACGAACTGTTGCTCGATGGCTTGCTCGGTCTGTCCTATCGCTTCGCGCCCGGCTGGTTCATCGGTGGAGAAACCCGTATCCATGCGGAATTCCCCAATTTCGATTTGAGCACCCATGAGCACTCGGTCGTTTTTGCGGGTCCGAGTCTACACTACGCCGCGCAGCGGTGGTGGGCGACCGCTTCGTGGGCTTATCAAGTGTGGGGCAACGGAGTGGACGAGCCGATCCACCACAAAACCTACGCCGAAGAAGTGCGTAATGAATATCGCCTGAAGATCGGATTTAATTTCTGATAGTGGCTCATGCACTCCCGCTGGATTCTACTTCCCGCTGCCCTCGCCGGTTCCACTTCCGGTTATGCCACCGTTTATCTGACGGTGGAGCAGGCGCAGGCGGCAATTTTTCCCGGCGCAGCCCTCACCGCCGCGCCCATCACTCTCACCACGGACCAGCACGCCGCCATTGAAAAAACCAGTGGCATGCGCGTGCGCTCAAATGAAGTGAGGGCTTGGCGCGTTGCCGGCGGAGGTTGGTTCATCGTGGACGAAGTGCTGGGAAAACATGAATTCATCACCTACGCGATCGGGCTCGATGCGAAAGGTGCGGTCACTGGCCTAGAAATCATGGACTATCGCGAAACGTACGGTGGCGAGGTGAAAAACGGAAAATGGCGCGCCCAGTTTAATGGAAAAACTTCCTCCGCCCCGCTCAAATTGGACGGCGACATCAAAAACATCAGCGGCGCGACGCTTTCCTCGCGCCATATCACCGATGGCGTGAAACGCGTGCTCGTCACCTACGACCTTGCGCTCAAAAGATCTTCCTGAAATCCGCCGGGCCCGCCCGCTCCTCGGCACGTTGGTCGAAGTGCGCGCCACTGCCGCCACTTTGGCGACAGCGGAGAAAGCCGTGCGCGCCGCCTTTGCCGCCATCGAACGCGTTCACGGCCTCATGAGTTTTCACGACGCGAAAAGTGACGTCGGCCGACTCAACCGCAGCGGCGCCAAGCGCTCGGTGCGCGTTCACGCCTGGACCCATTGCGTCCTTCGGCGCGCGATTAAATTACATGCGGACACCGAGGGATTATTCGACATCGCAGTAGGCCCCGCCTTGGTGCGCGGCGGTTGGCTGCCGCGACAGACAAAGCTTCCCCGCACGAGAGGAACCGCTGCGGATATCATTTTGAGCAAAGGCCGTCGCGTGCGTTTCCACCGCCCGCTGCTGATCGACCTCGGTGGCATCGCGAAAGGTTTCGCCGTGGACCAGGCGATCACCGCGCTTCGTCGCAACGGCGCGACCAGCGGCGGCGTTAATGCGGGCGGCGATCTGCGCGTGTTCGGCGCCCAGCCCGAACTCGTGCACGTTCGCCTTCCCGAGTCACCCGGCACACTCGTGCCGCTCATGTCAGTGCAGGACGCTGCGCTCGCCACCTCAGCCCACTATTTCGCCCAACGCAAAGTGCGCGGCACTCTTCGCACTCCCATCCATCATCCCTTGCGCCGGGAGTTTTCTGCCCAAAAATTCAGCGTGTCGGTGCAGGCAAGCGAATGCTGGCTGGCCGATGCGCTTTGCAAAATTGTCTGGCTCGCCGGTGCGGCTGCGCTGCCTTTGCTGCAACATTACGGGGCACGTGCACGAATTCTCGAAGCCCGGGTCGGACAAGGTCACGGGGAGAATCATTTTTATGCGGCCTGATGGATTGCGCCTCAGTCGCCGGCACCGCGTCTGGCTGCACAGCACGTTCACGCTGCTTTTCCTCAGCGGCGCGCTCTGGTGGATTTTGCATCGCTGGTTTCAAGTGGAATCTGATTTCGGCCCGCAACCCCACCCGGCGCAACGCTGGCTCATTCCGCTGCACGGCGCTGCGGCCATGCTCACCCTCGTCGTCATCGGCACTCTGATTCCACTCCATATTAAACGCGGCTGGCAGGCACGGCTCAACCGGCCCAATGGAATTTTGCTGATCGCCTTCATCAGCCTGCTCTCACTGAGCGGTTACGCGCTGTATTACTCCGGCAATGAATCCCTGCGCTCTTTTGCGAGCTCCGCCCACACCGTGCTTGGTTTGGCTCTGCCCGCCATGTTGCTCTGGCACATCGTCAGCGGCCGCCGGGCCCGACGCTCCCGCTAATCAAACCGCGATTATCAAGTACGCCACCCCACGGCGTTGATCCACTCGCAGTTGCTACCTTTGCCATGATCATATTCATATCAACAAATACAGATGTGTTGATATTATTATCGTGTTCTAAATAAAAACCTGTTCTCTTAGCGAGTTCTTTCCAATCCGTCCCTCGTGGGGCGTGTGTGATCGCTGCGGACGGGGAAGGCCGTGAGAACCGGCCACAGTCACGCTACGGTATCGAGTTACAGGCTCTCATCCCACGCCGGCCACGAACACCGGAAGGAGCAAAGCACAGTCGCATTTCCGTGCGGCCAAGACGACAGAGCCAGAATCAGGGCGCGGCCTCATCAGCCGCACCAACGCAAACTCGGAGTCCGAATACCCAGCAGCGGTTTCCTCAAACCATAAACTCCGCTCATCGCATGAATGACAGGACTCCCATGAAACAACGACCGATCACCCACACGCTCGGCTATCCCCGCATCGGGGAAAAGCGCGAACTCAAGAAAGCCACCGAAGCCTACTGGCAGGGCAAACTCACGCGCACCGCCCTCGAGGACACCGGCCGCGCCATCCGCCGACAAAATTGGCTGACTCAACGCGACGCCGGCATCGACTTGATCCCTTCGAACGACTTTTCGTTCTACGACCACGTTCTCGATACCACTTGTCTCGTGGGCAACGTCCCACCCCGGTTTGCCTGGCAAGGCGGCGACGTCGATCTCGACACTCGCTTCGCCATCGCGCGCGGCGTGCGCAGCCATCCCACCGAAGCAGTGGAAGCCCACGGCAAAGATTGCACGTGTGCGGCGCACGCGCCTGCCGGTGAAACCTTTGCCAGCGAAATGACCAAGTGGTTCGATACGAATTATCATTATCTGGTACCGGAGTTTCACTCCGCCACGCGCTTCGCGCTTTCGTCCTCCAAGCCGTTCGACGAATTCATCGAGGCCCTCGCCCTTGGCATCAAAACCAAACCCGTCCTCACCGGTCCTGTCACCTACCTGACTCTCGGCAAAGTACAGGATGCGGCGAATCCCCACTTCGACCGCTTCGAACTCCTCGAGCGCCTGCTCCCGGTTTACATCCAAGTACTTCGTCAACTCGCCGACTACGGCGCGGAATGGGTGCAATTCGACGAACCGGTGTTTGCGCTGGATCTTACCCCGACCCAACAAAATGCCCTCGCCACCACCTACGCGAGGCTTGCCGCTGCCGAGCCTCGGCTGAAAATCATGGTCGCCACTTATTTTGGCGGACTACGCGGTAACCTGAAACTCTTCCTGCAACTTCCGGTTCACGCCCTGCATATCGACGTGGTTCGGACCCCGCGGGAACTCGACACCGTACTCCGCGAATTCCCCACCGGCCCACTCCTCTCGCTCGGCGTGGTCGACGGTCGCAATATCTGGCACAACGATTTTGCCGCAACCCTCCCGTGGCTGGAAAAAGCTTCCACTATTTTGGGCGTTCACCGCATTTTGATCGCACCGTCGTGCTCGCTCTTGCATGCGCCGGTCACGCTGCGTCACGAAACGAAACTCGATGCGGAAACCAAATCATGGTTCGCCTTCGCCGCAGAAAAACTAATCGAAGTCTCCGCCTTGCGCGATCTGCTCACGGGCACGGCCGCTCCCACGATCCTTGCCTCCAATCAAGCCGCCGCCACCTCCCGTCGCGCCAGCGGACGCATTCATCGCCCGGAAGTAAAAGCGCGGCTCGCGGCGGTCACCACCGCAGACTTGAACCGCTCTTCTCCGTTTGCGACCCGCCAACCCAAACAACAGGCGCGGTTTAAATTCCCGCTTTTTCCCACCACGACGATCGGTTCATTTCCGCAAACCGATTTGGTTCGCTCCATCCGCGCCCGCTGGAAGAAAAACGAATTGAGCGATGTCGACTACCAGGCGTTCCTTGAAAAAGAAACGGCTGACTGCGTTCGCTTCCAGGAGGAAATCGGCCTCGACGTCCCCGTGCATGGCGAATTCGAACGCAACGACATGGTCGAATATTTCGGCGAACAACTCGCTGGCTTTGTCTTCACCGAAAACGGCTGGGTGCAAAGTTATGGCACCCGCTGCGTCAAACCACCGATCATCTACGGTGATGTCGCGCGCCCGCGGCCGATGACCGTGCACTGGTCGTCATTCGCGCAATCGCTCACGCGCCTCCCCATGAAGGGCATGCTCACCGGTCCGATCACCGTGTTGCAATGGAGCTTCGTGCGCGACGACCAGCCGCGCCGCGACACCGCCTGGCAAATCGCCCTCGCCTTGCGCGATGAAGTGACCGACCTCGAACGCGCTGGCATCGGCATTATTCAAATCGACGAACCCGCGTTGCGCGAAGGCCTGCCGCTTCGTCGCGAAGACTGGAACTGGTACCTCGACTGGTCCGTCAATGCCTTCCGACTCAGCGCGGCGGGCGTCTGCGACGAAACGCAAATTCACACCCACATGTGCTATGCCGAGTTCAACGATATCATCGAAGCGATCGCCCGGCTCGACGCCGACGTCATCACCATCGAGACCTCGCGCTCCAACATGGAATTACTGTCGGCCTTCGAGACCTTCCGCTATCCAAACGAAATCGGCCCGGGCGTCTACGACATCCACTCGCCCCGCGTGCCCACCGTGGACGAGATGAGCAAACTCATGTTGAAAGCGGTGAACGTAATTCCGCTGGAAAATCTGTGGGTTAATCCGGATTGCGGGCTCAAAACCCGCGGCTGGCCCGAAGTGAAAGCCGCTCTGACCAATATGGTGGAAGCCGCCCGAATCTTGCGCACCACCGCGTCAGCGATTTCCTCCGGGTTAACGCGATAACGGCAGCGGGACTGCTTCAAATTCGTCCTGAGCGATTCAAAAATAAAGAAGGCGCGGTAACCACCGCGCCTTCTTTTTAATAATCCCACCGTCAATGGCCTAAAGTCATCGGGCTCGCGTACGCACAACGGGCCAGTCAAGCGCACGCGAGCCCTTTTGGGTTCAATTTCCACACCCGTTGCCGAGCACGAAAACTGAGCCATCAGTTAACCACAGCTCCGCCATTTCTTAGAGACCTCAAAACGCCTGTTTTCAGGTGGTGGAAGAAACCAGGGACTTCATCGGTCAGAATTTCCCGGGAGCTGTAGGAGCGGCTTTATGCCGCGATTCTGCGATGACCATCGCCTCGAAACAATTCAGCAGACAAATACGCCTAAATTTCGGACTCGGTCCGCCCGCTGATTCACCGATCGCGCCAACCAACCCTTGACCTGCGCCCAATCCTGATTTCTTTCGCGACGTGTCTGTCTCCCGCGTCCAACCACAACCAAGACCAGCTCTGCGCTGGGTTGCGGTAGTTTGTGCGCTGACGGTCTGGCTGTTGGGCCTGCTCGCGGCGAGCCCCCAACTGCACGCCGCACTGCACGCTGATGCCGATCACTCAGATCACGAGTGTGCGATTACTCTTTTCAGCCACGGTATCGATGAAGGGACGGATTGCGCGTGCCTCGCCTGCGCTCCACTCCTTCAGGTTGAAAACAAAAGCGCCATCCAGCCGGTTTCTCCGGTGGCTGATACGCTTCACCGCCTGCCGCCGGGTCGCGGCCCTCCGTTTTGCTAAATTCAGTTCGTTTCCCCGGCGGCATCATTGCGCGCCGTTGATCACTCCTGTCCGGCCCTCGGCCGGAAGGTCCTTGTTTGTTCACGAACCTCGATATTTAGCATGAAAACTTTCCGTTCATTTCTATTACTTCCACTGCTCGTCGGCTTCGCCTCCGCCCAAACCGCACCCAAACCAGCCACATCCAACGGCAAACCTAACGAATTGCTCGACCTCGAAGCAGTCGTGGTCACCGCTGGTGCAGACTCAAAATCCGCCTTCGATCTCGCCCAAGGCGCCTCCATTCTCAGCGGCGACACCTTGCATCGCAACCTCGCCGCCACGCTCGGGGAAACCCTTTCCTCCACACCCGGCGTCAACTCCACGTACTACGGTCCCGGCGCGAGCCGCCCCATCATTCGCGGCCTCGGCGGCGATCGCGTCCGCATGCTCGATAACAGCATCGGTTCACTCGACGCCTCCAACGTCAGCCCCGATCACAACGTCAGCATCGAGCCGCTGCTCGTCGACCGCATCGAAGTCCTGCGCGGCCCCGCCACCCTGCTCTACGGCAGCTCGGCCGTAGGCGGCGTCGTCAACGTCGTGGACAACCGCATTCCTTCCAGTGCGCCCGCCGCTCCTCTCACGGGACGCACGGAGTTCCGGTTTGATTCCGGCGCCCACGAACGCACGGGCATCTTCGCACTCACCAGCGGCAGTCAAAACCTGGCCCTCCAAATCAACGGCCTGCGCACCGAGGCTGACGACGTGGCAATTCCCGGCTACGCTGATCCAGCAAATCCCATCAACCGCGGCACGCTCACCAACAGCGCCATCTCAACGAAAAGCGGCTCCGTCGGCGGCACCACCTTCTGGTCCGGCGGCAACGCCGGCGTGGCCGTCAGCGAATACGACACCGTTTACGGCGTGCCCGTCGGCGAACCCATCGCGATCGATATGAAACAGCGGCGCCTCGACTTCCGGGCGGAGACCAACCGCCCCTTCGGTATCTTCAAGGCCGCAACCGTTCGCTTCGGCCTCGCCAATTACACCCACGCCGAAATCAACACCGCCACCAAGCTCGCCAACACCACGTTCAAAAACAAAGCCTACGAGGGGCGGATCGAATTGGTGCAGCAAGAAGCGGGCCCTCGCTCCGGCACCATCGGACTGCAGGCGTCCCGCAGTGATTTCTCCGCCGTCGGCGAGGAAGTCGTGACTCCTCCAACCGTCACAGACAATCAAGCCGTGTTTGCCATCGAATCATTCAAGGTTGATCCGTCACTCACGTTGCAAATCGGCGGCCGCTACGAACTTCAACGCATCAAGCTGGGCGACGTCGATCCCCTGCTCCCGATTTATCCCGGATACTCCGCGACCACCGGCGAAAGCCGGCGGAATCACGGCATTAGTTTGTCCACCGGGCTCGTTTATTATCCAGCGAAAGATTACTCCGTTGGATTTTCCCTGGCTTACTCCCAACGCATCCCGGTGGCCCAGGAAGTTTTTTCCAACGGCCCGCACGGCGGCACGAACGCGTACGAAATCGGCACCTCCACGCTCGGCAAAGAAAACTCCCTCGGCCTCGATCTCACTCTGCGCAAGCGGGCGGGATTTGTCACCGGATCCGCCGGAGTATTCGTGAACAAATTCAGCAACTTCATTTTCGAACAACGCGATCCCACCCTCTACCATGATGAAGACACGGGGAGTTTTTTGCCGTATCCCGTTCTGGCCGGCACTGGGTTCCTGCCCATTTATCAGTTCATCGCCCGCGACGCGCTGTTCTACGGCGGCGAAGCCGAGTTATCGTTTCACTTGATCGAGACCGAGGCGGATCGACTGCATCTCGAACTGACCTCGGATTATGTTCACGCGCAACAGACCACTGACGACCAGCCTCTGCCGCGAATTCCACCGCTGCGCATGGGGATCGCTCTAAGGTTTGAACACGGCCGCTGGACCGCCGGTTTGAATGCCCGCCACGCCTTCGAACAAAACCGATTCGCTCCAGAAGAAACCTCCACATCGGGCTACACGCTCCTCGGCGCCGACCTGAGTTATCGGCTGACCGTAGCGCGCACGGAATGGGAAATTTTCACCCGCGGCTCCAATCTCGCCAACGAAGATGCGCGCGTCAGCACCTCCTTCCTCAAGGAATTCGCCCCGCTGCCCGGACGCAGCGTGACGTTTGGAGTAAGAGCGATGTTCTGATCAGCGCTACTCAGCGCGAAATTGATTTACTCCGTTGTAGGAGCTTGCTTGCAAGCGATTCGAAACGTTCGTCAACGAACCACACCCTGAGTCGCTTGCAAGCAGCTGTACACCCAACCGAGCCGATCACGCCAAGCAAAATCAATTATAGCTTGGTCGCTCGGCCGCTCAAGGCACCGCATCAAAACTCACCCCGCGGCGAGCCTTGTTCGAGCACGACACCGTTGACGCGCCACCCCTTCGCTTCTTCGACTAACCAGTAATCATAAACAATCGTGCGCTTCTGACGATCCAGCATGCTCACGGTGATCTGCGCCAGCTTTCCACCCCGATCGCGCACCACGCCCAACTCCGCCTCTTTGGATTGGATCAGCGTGGGATAACCGCGTCGCATCATCGCCGCAAAAAGCCGCACATCGAACTGCTCCTTGATTCCCACTGATGCCAACTCATACGCCGCCGCAAAATCCCCCGCCCGCAGAGCGGCCAATTGAGTCTCCACCACAGCCCGCACATCATCGCGGATCTTTTTCGGGCTCAAGCGCAACTCAGGTTCCGCCGCGCTAGCTCCGAACAGCAAACCGCAAAAGAGAGTCAGTAGGGTTACCGCCCGCAACCAGCGGTATGGTCCGCAACTCATCCCGTTAGATTTAAGATCAGTCATATCCGTTCTATTTGTCTGATAAGTTTAAAAACGGCCACTGAAAGAAAGAATTCTTCCCTCGCCCCAACCCTCAACTCTCCAATCCAAAAACCGCCCGCGCATAATTTTCAATCGAGAATGGCTGTAAATCATCCGGTTGCTCACCCAGCCCGATAAAATAAATCGGAATCTTGAGTTGCCGATAAATGCCCACCAAAGCGCCACCGCGACTGGTGCCGTCTAATTTTGTCACGATCAATCCGGTCAGGCCAAAGCTCTGGTGAAACACCTTCGCTTGTTCGATCGAGTTAGCGCCGAGACTTCCATCCACCACTAACCAGCGGTGTTGCGGTGCAGCCGGATCATTCTTCTGTAACACGCGGCGGATCTTCGCCAGCTCCTCCATCAAATTGCTCTTCGTGTGCAGCCGGCCCGCGGTATCGACGATCAGCCAATCATGGCCGCGCGCCTTCGCGGCGCGCCACGCATCGAACGCCACCGCCGCAGAATCCGCGCCCGCGTGGCTCGACACCAACTCAATTTGCAAACGATCCGTCCAACTTTTGAGCTGCTCCACGGCCGCCGCGCGAAACGTATCGCACGCGGCCACAATCACCGACTGCCCGTCGTTCTTTAACTTGTGCGCGAGCTTCGCCGTCGTCGTCGTCTTACCCGATCCATTGACGCCAATCATGCAAATCACGATTGGATTTTTTGTGGGCGGGGTGCCCTCACCCCGCAGAGTATCGAGTGAGGGCACCCGACCGACATCAGCACCCAACTCCAATTTCCCTTCCGATCCCGCCAGCACGCGGCGCAATACCGCCGCACCGATCGCCGCAGCTTGTTGACCCTTCAAATTCGGATCATTGCGATAGGCCGTCTTAATTTCCTCCAACACCTCGACCGTGGTCTCCACGCCGAAATCCGCCGTATAAAGCGCCTCCTCCAATTCCTCGAGTGACGCCGCATCTATCTTGCGCCCGCCAAAGAGCCCGTGCGTTTTCGCCGCAATCGCGGAAAACGTCTTCGCCAAACCATCCTTAAACTTTTTAAAAAGGGAAAACATAACGGCTTCGCCTCAACAACAAATTACGAATGACGCAAAGCAACCAATCACACTCGTGCAGTCGCTCAGTGGTAAGACCTTCGTCTTTCGATATCCGTCATTCGTCATTCGATTGCTTTACTCCGCATCCGTTTTCCGAGCGTCGCGACCCAACTTGTCTTTCATGCGATCAAGGACTCCGTTGATAAAGCGTTTCGCGTCCACGCTCGAATAAAGTTTGCTCAGATCGATGGCCTCGTTGATCGAGACGACCGGCGGGATATCCTTCCGATGCAACATCTCAAACATCGCCAACCGGAGAATGGCGAGGTCGATCTTGGCCACGCGCTCAAACTCCCAGTTATGGGCCAGCGCCTTGATGTGACTGTCAAGTTCCGCGACATGCTCGATCGCGCCATGAATCAGCTCTTCCGCAAACGCGTAATGATCACGCGGGTGTTCCATGTGTTCGAAAAACAACCGCAAATCCTCGCTCACGCTCGCGGGTTGATTGACGCTCCACGCGTATAAATATTGGAAGGCCGCAGCTCGGCACTCCCGGCGCTGGGTAAATAAAGGTGTCATGATTTTTCTCCGATCGCGCGATTGAGCGCCGCCATTTCAAGTGCCGCACGGGCGAACTCCGCCCCACGATTAATCGAGCCGAGGCACCGCGCCTGCGCCTGTTTAAGAGTATTCGCCACGATGACCCCGTTGATCACCGGCGTGCGTGTGCTGAGCGAGACTTGCTGGAGGGCCTGTGAGACGCTCTGGCCAACCATTTCATGATGGTTGGTGTCACCGCCAATCAACACCCCGAGCGCAATCACGCAGTCCCGTTCTCCACCCTGAGCGAGCCATTGCGCCGCCACCGGCACTTCATGGGAACCCGGCACCCGCACGACTTCGATGCGCCGCTCTTTCACGCCCGCGTCCGCCAGCATGGCGAGGACGGTCCGCAACAACGCTTCAACCAAAACAGGATTATAACGCGCCGCCACGATCCCAAAGGAGAGTTTGGCACCGTTGAGCGCGATTGGTTCGGGAGTGGAGAGACTCATGGAGGGTTCAAAGCAGAAAGGAACGGCCAATGCCGCAACCTAAATCTCACACGTGAATTTGCTCCACGATTTCAATCCCGTAGCCATCCAGGCCGACTACCCGGCGCGGCGAATGCGCCATCAGCCGGATCTTGCTCAACCCCAACGCGGTTAGAATCTGAGCCCCAATGCCATAATCACGCAAATTCGCGGGACCGCCGCCTTCGGCCGGCTTATGATCAACCTGCATCGCCGACTGCATTCGCCCATTTTGCTCCATATAAACAATGACCCCGTGACCCGCTTTCGCCACATGCTCGAGCGAAGCCATCAGCGACTGGTGACTGTCCATGCCCTTGGCGTGAAACACATCGCTCAACAAATTTTCCGTCTGCACGCGGACCAAAGTCGGCGCCCCATCCAACCGACCCTTGCTAAACGCCAAATGATGCCTCCCATCGATCTTGCTGCGGAACACATGGAGCTGAAACTCGCCATACTCCGAATGAAACGGCCGCTGCGTCACGAGCTCAACCAACTGCTCCCGCCGATGCCGGTACTCGATCAGCGACTTGATGGACACGAGCGGAATATTATGCCGCGCCTTAAACTCACTGAGCTCCGGCAGACGAGCCATCGATCCATCTTCCGCTAAAATTTCGCAGATCACGGCGGCCGGCTTCAAGCCCGCAAGCGCCGCCAAGTCCACGGCCGCTTCCGTGTGACCCGCCCGCTCCAACACCCCACCTGGCCGCGCACACAGCGGAAAAATATGTCCCGGCTGGACCAACTCGTCCGACCGCGTGGCCGGATCAGAGAGCAGCTTGATCGTCCGCGCACGATCAAAGGCGCTGATGCCGGTCGTGATTCCTTCGGCCGCATCGACTGAAACCGTAAAGGCCGTTCGATGGGCCTCCCGATTTTGTTGCACCATCGGATTGATACCGAGCCGTTTCAAATGCGGCTCCGTCATCGGCACACAAATGAGCCCGCGCGCATGACGGATCATCATATTCACGAGCTCCGGCGTCGCTTTTTCGGCGGCCATCACCAGATCGCCTTCATTTTCCCGACCCTCGTCATCGGTCACAATGACAATACCGCCCGATGCAATTGTTTGGATGGCCGTTTCAATGGTATCAAATTGGAAGTCGTTGGACATAACAGGACGCAAAGCATTCCCCCACTCCCCCGCGCTGTCAAATCCGCGCACACGCCACCCGATCCCTTTTCCCGGAACGCAAATCGCCGCAATTATTAGCCCATACGCGACCCACTTAAACTTGTGGAATAGACAATCCCTCGTTCAACCGATCCCGCCATAGCGCGCCTCAGAACATGCGGAGTGCAAACTGTAGGAGCGGCTTTACGCCGCGATGTTGCGCGCAGCGCGCCTCAGAATCGCAGCGTAAAGCCGCTCCCACACCCGAACGCAGCCAACGCTGACACCCCACCCGCCCGGAGCCGTTAAACTCCACTCACTGTCCGCGACAAGCTCCGGAGGATTAAACCCGCACGAGATAAAATCCGCGCAGGTTCGCCCCGTGACTTATTTCCGGCCCTTGGCTTTGGTCAAAGCCGCCACCTCGTTCTCGGCCTTTTCCAATTTCGTCTGCAGCTCGGCCGACTGGGATTTGGCCGAATCCAATTCCGTTTTGAGCAGCACGGCTCCGGCTTTTGATTCATCAAAATTCTTCTGCAAGACACCGGCGGCAGCTTTCGTTTCATCTGCTTGAAGCTGCGCTTGATCCGCGCTCGATTTGATTTCGTTCACCTGAACCTGCAGCGCCGCGCCTGACTCATTTGCTGCGGCCAATTGTTTTTGGACATCAACCGTCCCGGCCGCAGCTTTTTCCAGATCAGTTTGCAGCTTCACGGCAACCTGTTTCGCGTCGTCGACCTGCTTTTGGAGAACAGCCGCGCCGGCCTTCCCCTCATTCAGCTGCGCCTGCAGTTGGACCACTTCAGATTTGCTTTTCTCCAACTGCGTATTGCTTTGCACCAAAAGTTTGTCCCGCCCGCCCAATTCAATCCACGAGAGGACGGCGACCGCCACCAATCCGATGGCCAGCAGGGCAATCACGATCGTCGAGGCGGGAGTTTTCTTGGGGCTGGAAAGCCGGGTATCTTCCAAAGTAATTGAGTTCATCGGATAATTTTATTGAGAGAATAGTGTTCTGCTAATCATGACTCCCTCTTTGATCGTATCCGAACCCGGCAGGTTCCCTGAAATCGGCGACGAGATTTTTTTCACAAAACTAGAACCGTCAAAAAAGATCCCATCCGCGAAATGACAGGCATTCAAAAATACAGCTCGGTTCCATTGTTAAGGTACCGCTAGCTTAACCGCCTGAAAACACCGGCGGATAAATAAATTATGGTTCCTCGCTTTTTTCGATGGGGTGAGGTGCGGAGAGCAACCTAAACGAACTCCGATCAATCAAGGCAGGTTTACCGCACTTCAAGGATTCATCCATTGATGAATCCAATTAGCGGTTAAACCCTCCGGAACCTTGGATCTGTTTTCGCATTATATGTTTTCGCGTTTACCCACCGGAAGGAGCCCAGCCGGCAAACGTAAACAAAAAGCAGATTCGCTTCATAATTCCTTATTTGTTACGTCAATCCTTACCGAGTGAGACCCACGCGGGCGAGCGTGGAGTGAGTCGATTTGAAAAAGCAGAAATTGCTAGGCGGCGACCACCGATTGCGCGAGTCTGGCTGAACGGCGGGAACGCATGGCTCCTATCGTAGCGACGTTGAAAGAAGGAACGAACCCTCGCGGCGTAAAGCGGCTCCTCCCGTCGGAGCCGAGATCTCACCTCAAGGCGCGAGCGTTAATCCGATGTGCCCTCCACCGGTGAGCGCACGAAAAATGAAGCAAACTGACCGGACTCACACCGCGCTCGCTTGCGGCAAACGCGGAACCGCAGAAACCTCTCTGTCTCTCGCTCGGGAAATCACGCGCACCCCATACGGCTCGAGACTCAGCGTTCCCGTGCACGCTTGATCGCTCACGAGGTCGCGACCGCTCCATTCGCCCAACTCAACCATCGCCAGCTCAGCCCGGTGATTGATCAAAAACAAAAACTCCATGCCCTCACCGACGCGCACCACGGCCTCAACCCCCGGCGCCGCGACGACCGGCGCCTTTACGCCGTGCCGCTCCAACACGTCAGACATCAGCGTGGTCAACCATGTCCGATCCGGCTCCGTCGCAACGTAGATCGCTTCACCCGCGCCAAAGCGATGCGTTGTGATCGCCGCGCGGCCCGCAAAAAATCCGTGCGCATATGTCGCCAACGCTTCCGCACCACGCAGGTGCAGGAGTTCGCAAAAAATTTTGCAAGCCACCGGCTCGGTCCGCCCCGCGACCACCAACGCATTACTCTCCCCTGCCGGCAGCGGCTGCCATTCTTCCACGGCGAGCCCCAACACATCCTGCAGCAACCCCGGGGAACCCCCGAGCCAGATATGCTCCCGCTCGTCCACCACCCCGCTGAAATAACTCATCACCAGCGCCCCACCCCGCTGCGCAAACGCGCGCAGAGATTCCGCCTGACCCCGCGTGAGTTGATAAAGCGCGGGCGCCACCACGACGGCATAAGCCTCGAGCGGCGCATCGGGATGAACCACATCCACCGCCACATTCAGATCCCAAAGCGCGCCATAATAAGACCGGATCATCGCCGCGTAATCGAACGCCATGGGTTTCGATTCCACCTCGAGCGCCCACCGGTTTTCCCAACTCACGAGCAACGCCACCCGCGCCGGAACGCGTGCCCCACATACCCCCGTGAGTTTTTTCAACTCGGCGCCGAGCGCACACACTTCGCGAAAAACCCGGCTGCCTTCCGTGCCGAAATGCGGCACCATCGCGCTGTGGAATTTTTCCGCCCCGGCCCGCGCCGCGCGCCACTGGAAAAACATCACCGCATCCGCTCCGCGCGCCACCGCCGCGAAACTGATCGCCCGCATCTGACCCGGCGGCTTCAACGCATTCGTCGCCCGCCAGTTCACCTGCGTCGTCGCCTGCTCCATCAGCATGAACGGCTGACCGCCCCGCAGACCGCGAAATAAATCGTGCGTGAACGCCGCCGCCTGCACTTCGTCGATTCCACCCGCCGGATCAGGATAAGAATCCCACGCCGCAATATCCACTTCCCGATACCAGCGATGATAATCCGCAGGCCGATGGAAAACCATGCCGTTGGTCGTAACTTTCGCCTCCGGCGCGACCAGGCGAATCGCCGCGACTTCGCCCGCCAGTAAATCGCACAACGCGTCACTCATGAACCGCGCGTAATCGAGCACCTGGCCCGGATTGCGAAAAGTCGGCATCTTGCGCGGCGGCAAAATTTCCGCCCACTCGCCGTAAGCCTGACTCCAAAACGCCGTGCCCCACGATTCATTCAACTCCTCGAGCGTATCGTAACGCGCCCGCAACCAGGTGCGAAAATCGGCCGCACAGACCTCGCAAAAACACTCGTGGGTGTGACAACCGATCTCGTTGTTCACATGCCACAGCGCCACCGCCGGATGCGCCGCGTAACGCCGGGCCAACTCGCCAATCAACCGCCGGCCACCCGCCCGATAGGCGCGGCTGTTCGGACAATAATGCTGACGTGACCCCGGCGACAAACGCGTGCCGTTCACGTCCACCGGCAAGCTCTCGGGATGGGCCCGCGACAGCCACGCCGGGGGCGAAGCCGTCGCCGTGGCGAGACACACGGAAATTTTTTCCGTCCAAAGCAAATCGATCACGCGGTCGAGCCAGCCAAAATCATAATCACCCGGACGAGGTTCCAATTTGGCCCACGAAAAAATCGCCACACTCACGAGATTCACGCCCGCCTCGCGCATGAGCCGGACATCCTCGGACCAGACCGCTTCGGGCCACTGTTCCGGATTGTAGTCGCCGCCGTAGAGCATGCCGGCCGGCAATTTCGATGCGATTGAGCGAAGTGGTGTCGGAGTCATGCGCTTCAAGTGGGAGGAGCGGCTTTACGCCACGATAAAATTATTGCGATGCACGGCATAACCTAAACCAGTTTCCCCAGCGACTCGCGCCGCGCGGCGGAGGATTCGCCGCACGGATCGCCGGCGGAGTTCCACCACGGCGCGCCTTCGCGCAACACGCGCACCGCGCCAGTAGCAATCTCAATTGAAAAAGTATTCGCCGCTGCCACGACGTCGTCGCTCGCCGCCCCGCCGCCAGCCCAGCACGCGAGCCAGTGTTCGCCCGCCTCGTGCGTCGAACGCAAAATCGGCATCGCGGAAAGCGACGCGAGCAAGTGACTGTTAGCCCCGACATCGACGCACTCCGGCGTCCGCTCACCCGCGAGCGAACGCAGCAAGGAGGTACCCGCCGGCGCGCGCACAAGCGGCCCCGGCTTGCCGTCAGCGAGCAGCTCACGCGTCAATTTATCCGTGTACGGCACGGCGAAGCCCGCCTCCACCGCCCACAATTTTCGCGACGTGCGCAAACGATGAATCCGCAAGTGTCCGCTGGGCTCCGCGATGACCCACGTGGCCAGCTCCACCCCAACCCACGGTTCCCAATGGGAAAAAGCCGCACCGTCGCGCACCTCAGCGCCGAAGCATTGCTCGCGCACGCGAAATAAACGGCCGTCGTCACTCAGCGAAATCACACTGTCAAGTCCGCCCTCGGCCGGCGATCCGGCGCCGCTCACGGGCACGGTGAAAGCGAAACGCGTCGAGTAAGCGCACTTCGAATATTTTTGGGGCGCGTTACGTGGCCAGTCGAGGACCGGTTGTCCGGGATTTACGGCGGTGACATCGCGCGTGCGCGGATCGGTGGTGAGCAATAATTTAGCGCCCAAAACCGTGTGCACGCTCCGCCGCGCCGGCAGCGGCAATTCCTCGGCGCGCCAGAATGGATGCGTCTCGGGCAGCGCGAGCGGCAACAGCGCCTTCATCGCCCAATACGGCGAGCCGGGCGAGTTGTAGCTCTCAGCCGCCACCAGATTCGGATACCCGTAACCGATGGTAAGCACGCCGGTGTCGGAAAAGATCGGCTGACGCAGC
>JANYFP010000239.1 GCA_025362555.1 Verrucomicrobiota bacterium | reverse complement strand
CATCGCCGAAGGGGCGTTGCGCCCACACCTCGATCCGGATTTTGCCGCACAATTCTGGCTGCAAGCCGTGCGGGGGCTCGTCCTGCCCGACACGCTTGCTCTCACTCACCTCACTCCGCGGCAAACCCTCGAGAAGGCGCTCGAGCTTTTCACTGGCGGACTGCTCACCCCCGCCGGTCGCAAAGATTATGAAAAACTATTTTCACTCTAAATTCAGCACAATTTCAGCCGTTCTACTCCTCGCTCTGAGTGGCTGCAGCCGGCCAAATCCAACGGGCTGGCAAGGCTACCTCGAAGGTGACTTCGTCTACGTCGCCGCTCCACTCGCCGGGCAATTGGAAAAACTTAACGCGCAAAAAGGGACCCGCGTCGAGGCCGGCGCTCCGCTTTTCTCCCTCGAACAAAGTGCCGAGCTTTCCACGCTGCGTGAATCAGCCGAAAGATTACGCCAGTCACAGGCAAAGCTGGCGGATCTAAAAAAAGGCCAGCGCCCCAGTGAGCTCGCCGCCCTCGAAGCCCGGCTCGACCAAGCCAACACCAACGCAGAACTGAGCGGACTCGCCCTGAAACGTGCAACCGCGCTCCACGAAACCGCCGTGCTTTCCGATGACGACTACGACCGCGCGCGCCTTAACTACGAGGCCAGCACGAAGCTCATCGCCGAAACCGCCGCCCAACTCGCCACCGCCCGGCTCGGCAGCCGCATTGATCTGGTGTCCGCCGCCGAAGCCGATGTCTCCGCGGCTCAGGCCAGTGTTGACCGTGCCGGTTGGAGCGTCGCCCACAAGAACCAGTCAGCCCCACACGCCGCCCTGGTTTACGACACGCTATTTCGTGAAGGAGAATTCGTGATCGCCGGCCAACCCGTCGTTGCCTTGCTCCCACCGGAAAACATCAAGGCGCGATTTTTCGTCCCCGAAACGGAATTTGCCGCCCTCAAAGCCGGCGCCCTCGTCAAGGTGACCATCTCCGGCCAACCTTCCCTCGAAGGCCGCATCAGTTACCTCTCACCACAACCGGAATATACCCCTCCGGTCCTCTACAACCGCGAAAACCGAAGCAAACTCGTGTTCATGGTCGAGGCCACGTTCGCTCCTGCAGTCGCGCGCGATTTGCATCCGGGCCAACCCGTGGATGTATCGGTGGTCGCAGCCAAATAAATTTTCGTGAGCGCACCCAACGATTTTGCCATCGATGTCATGGGCGTCACCAAACGCTTTGGTGACAAGACCGTCGTCAATGGAATCGATCTTCAAGTACGGCGCGGCGAAATCTACGGATTCCTTGGACCGAACGGCTCGGGAAAAACGACTTTCATCCGCATACTCTGCGGCCTGCTCACACCCGACAACGGCACCGGCACGTGCCTCGGTTACGATCTGCGCAGCCAGCAAGCGGAAATCAAACGCCACGTCGGTTACATGACGCAGAAATTCAGTTACTACGAGGACCTGAGCATTCGCGAAAACCTCGATTTCATCGCCCGCATCTATGAAATTCCCGATCGCAATGCCGCCGTGCAACGCAGTCTGGAACGTCTGGGTCTGCAACAACGCAGTCATCAACTCGCCGGCCAACTCTCCGGTGGCTGGAAGCAGCGCCTCGCACTCGCCGCGTGCCTGATTCACTCGCCTCAACTCCTCCTGCTCGATGAACCCACCGCCGGCGTCGACCCGAAAGCGCGTCGTGAATTCTGGGATGAAATCCACCAACTCGCAGCGGCCGGACTCACCGTCCTCATCACGACCCATTACATGGACGAGGCCGAGCGCTGCCACCGCCTCGCTTATCTCGCCTACGGAAATTTGCTCACGCACGGCACGCTCAGCGAAGTCCTCAGTGCGGCCAAACTCTCCACGTGGTCCGTCAGCGGACCCGAGTTGCGCCCGCTCGCCGCGAAGCTGCGCAGCGGCAAAGGCGTCGAACAAGTGGTCGCGTTCGGCAACACCCTTCACGTCAGCGGACGCGATGCACTCCAATTGGAAAGCGCCATCGCGGCCGTGCGCGACCCACGTCACGAATGGAAAAAAATCAACTCCGGCCTGGAAGACGTGTTCATCAGCCTGATGGATGAAGCGAAGGATAACTTCGCATGAAGCGTTTCCATTTTCATCGTCTCTGGGCCATCGTGCTAAAGGAGTTCATCCAAATGAAGCGCGACCGCGTGACCTTCGCCATGATGGTCGGCATTCCGCTGATGCAGCTCATGCTTTTCGGATTCGCGATCAACACCGACCCAAAGCATTTGCCGACCGCGATCCGTGCGGCCGATCAGGGCCCATTTGCCCGCACCTTTGTCGCCGCGCTCAAGCAGAGCGGCTATTTCAATTTGATTAGGGAAACGGCGAGTGAAAGCGAGGCCCAGCAGCTCCTGCAACTCGGCGAAGTGCAATTCGTCATTAACATCCCGCCGGATTTTTCCCGCAAACTTCTGCGTGGCGAACAACCCATCGTGTTGATCGAAGCGGATGCGACTGATCCCGCCGCCACCGGGCCGGCCGTTGCTGCCATTCGCGCCCTCGCGGACACGGTCCTCAATCGTGATCTGACGGGACCGCTGACCACTTTGCGCGCGCACCCGGGCGCAGTGGATTTCCGGATTCACGCCCACTATAATCCGGAAAACATCACGCAGTACAACGTGGTGCCGGGACTGATGGGCGTCGTGCTCACGATGACGATGGTCGTCATCACGGCCCTCGCCATCACCCGGGAACGCGAGCGTGGCACGATGGAAAATCTCCTCGCCACTCCCGTGCGCCCATTCGAGGTCATGTTAGGAAAAATCCTTCCTTACATCGCGGTGGGTTACATCCAAATCACGCTCATTCTCGTCGCCGCTAATTTCATTTTTCACGTCCCCATCATTGGGAACCTGCCGTTATTATACGCGGTAGCGTTCCTGTTCATCGCGGCCAACCTCGCGGTCGGCATCACGTTTTCAACGCTCGCACAAAATCAACTGCAAGCCGTGCAGATGGCCTTTTTCTTTTTCCTTCCGTCGATCTTGCTCTCCGGATTCATGTTTCCCTTTCGCGGCATGCCGGATTGGGCGCAATGGATTGGCAGTTGCCTGCCCAACACCCACTTCATCCGCATCGTGCGCGGAATCCTGCTAAAGGGAAATGGTTTGGCGGAAATCGCTCCGCAAATTTGGCCGCTCGTGCTTTTCTTCGTCGTCGTCATGGCCATCGGCGGCAAACGCTACCGTCAGACCTTGGATTGAGTCGGACCAATGCGATAAAAGTGGAGTGGGTTGACCTCAACCCGCTGGTTTTAGCTTCTTGCAACCCATACCTCGCGCGGTGGTTGCACCCGCCCCCAAAACCCCTAATCGCTCGACTACGGTTTGGGCGGCGGCAAAGCGGCGATGCGCTCCTTGATCGGATCGGGCACATGCACCGTCTGCGTGGGAAACGCAAAGTCCAGGCCGTGCGCCGTCACTGCCTGCATGATCGCAAGATTAACCCTTTGCCGCAAGGCCATGCACTTCGCGAAGTCCGGACTTTTCGTGTTGTACGCGAGCCAAATGTCGAGTGACGACGCACTGTAATCGCGGAAATAAACATGCACCGAATTGGTATCGACCTCAGTCTCCGCCGTGATGAGGCGGCGAATCTCACTCACAATCGCATCCATCTTCGCGGCGTTGGTATCGTAGGTCAGCCCGATCACCTGTTCGACCCGGCGGCCGACAAAACGCGAATTATTAATGATCGGCTCGGAGGCCACCATTTTGTTTGGGATCACAATCAAGTTTCGCCCCGGCGTCCGCAGCTTGGTGGAGCGCAGGCCGATGTCTTCGACCATACCTTCGTTGGCGCCAATCTTAACATTCTCCCCCACTTTGAACGGCTGATCAATGGCGACGACGATCGATCCGAAGAGATTCGCAATCGTATCCTGCGCGGCCAACGCAAATGCCAAACCGCCGATCCCTAGACCGGCAAGGAACGCCTTAACGTCAGCACCGAGACTTTGCGCGACCAAGAGCACCCCAAAAATCACAAACAGCACCACGAGCGTTTTCTTGATCCACGGCATGAAGGCCGCGATGCCCAGGTTTTTTTCCAGCGCCACTTCATGCGCATGATCCAACAAGGCGCTGAACGCCCGCAGCAGGCCCCAAAATAGCACCAGCGAAAATGCCACCGTGGATCCATAGCCAATGGCGATATCACTCGACGCAGAGAGTTTGAGAACTTTCAGCGCGCTGAAAATACCCACCAGCAGAATGAACGTCGCGACCGGTGCTTCCATCGCCGGGAAAAGTTTGTCGTCGAGGGTCGTCTCGGTTTTGGCGGCAAACTTCTTCAGCTGATTAAAAATAATCCCCGTCACAACGCGGCGCAGGAGAATACCGCAAACGACAAAAAGCGCGGCCAAGCCAAAGTGGGCCCACGTATTCCCGCTGTTCTTCACGTCGAAGAGTGTCAGCACTTCGTCCACGAGGTGTTCCAGAAAATCGGGAGTGGGCGGAACCTTGCCCGTGCTGACGGCGGCGGCGGCCGCAGTCGTGGTTGCCTGCGAGGCCTCCGCGGTATTATTCGTTTGAGCGAATACGCCCAAAACGGGGGAAAAATACAGGAGGAAGGAAAATAAAATACGACGATTCATGGCCATAAAACCCCTTTGAAAAACTTCGAGCGGCCCGCTTGTCAACGATTTCGCCACATCATTCA
>JANYFP010000448.1 GCA_025362555.1 Verrucomicrobiota bacterium | reverse complement strand
ATTGTTACCCAGCGTGAGCGCCTCGAAAACGACCGCGTGGTTACGATTCGGACAGGGACGCAGATTAAGCAGGAGCATCGCCGAGCCGGTAACCTCGTAAACCAAACTGCAACCCACACGGACCGTGACATCAAATCGTGGCGAGTCGGTGGTGGGGTTCGCCATAGTTGTGCAAAGGGCATCACATCTCGTGCCAGCGCAACTGGTATTCTCAGCGAGCTTAGTTTAGCCCGTTAAGCCTAAATTCCTCAGACGGTTAACCGCTAATTTTCGCTAATCGGCGCTAATCCAAACAATCGTTGAGTTTCGTGCAGATGTAATTGGTGGTTCCTCTCTAGTTTCGATGGGAGATGGCGAAAGCGAGTTTCGACTAGAAACCAAGCCAGAGGAGGTGACCGCTAATGAGTTTCGCCAAAAGGCGAAACTTTAGAATACCCCTTCGACTCATCGTCTTCGGGGTGGGTTCAGCGGAGTCTGCTGATCGCTGACTGGTGTTCTGCCTGCGATTAGCAGGCTCCAGAATCCCATGGGCGGAGACGATTAGGCGAAAGCCGCACGTTCAACGATTCATCCCTTGATAAATCCAATGAGCGGTTAGAACCTCCGGGGTTTGATTCTGTTGTGTAAGTCTACTCACTGGAAGTAGCGAGGACCCTAATTTGTGCACCGATCAGGTGAACTGTTTTTTTGGCTCAGTTCTTTTGAATTTCTTGATTAGCGTCCATTAGCGTGGATTAGCAGTTTCTCATCTGATTTTTTTAGGTTAAGCGTCATCCCACTCCTCTGGATGGGCCGATTTTGTAGGCGGGGTGCCCTCACCAAACCAAGCAGAGCAACACTAATTTAGTACGCGGGCTCGGAACGAAACAGAGTTCACGCCCAAACGAGACACGGCGTCGAAGTTCGCTGGATTAAATCCTACCTGCGCAAGCCGTGCGTCATCCATTACTCCGCGATCATGCGTTCATCGTAGAACGCTTCGAGCAAGGTGTGCGTTTTCCGTGGGTCAGTCTGAGCGAGCGCTTCCTTGGCCAGCTTCTTGGCATCGCTGAGCTTCATCTTCCGGATGAGAAATTTCACCGACGGCAGCAGCGTGGGCGTCATGCTGAGTTCATCCACGCCCAAGCCGATCAAGAGCGGAATATAAAACGCATCCCCGGCCATTTCGCCGCAGACACTGACCTTGAGTTTGCGCGCGTGACCTGCATCCACAATTTGCTTGAGCGTCCGAATGACGGCGGGATGGGAGGGATCGTAAAGATGCGCGATCCGATTATTACCCCGGTCAATCGCCAGCAAATATTGAATGAGATCGTTGGTGCCGATGCTGAAGAAATCACATTTCTCCGCAAGCAGATCACCAATGATGGCCGCGCTGGGAATCTCGATCATCGTGCCGACGCGCATTTTTGGGTCGAAGGCTTGGCCACGGAGTTTCAACTCCGCTTTGGCTTCGTCGAGCAACACACTGGCGCGGTCGAGTTCATCGGTGCCACTGATCATCGGATACATGAGTTCCACTTTGCCATGGGCACTCGCCCGCAAAATCGCCCTCAACTGAGTCTTGAAAAGATCGGGATTCTCCAAGCACATGCGGATCGCTCGCAGGCCCATAAACGGATTCGCCTCCGGACCGATCAGATGCGGATCACCGGGCAGCGGTTTGTCGCCGCCCACATCGAGCGTCCGGATCGTGACTGGTGCAGGCGCCAGGCCCGCGACGATCTCCCGATAGGCGGCATATTGCTGCTCCTCGTTGGGAATCTTCGGGGAACTGAGGAAAAGAAATTCCGTCCGATAAAGACCGACGCCGTCCGCCCGGTATTGTTTCACCAAAGCGACTTCATCGGGCTTCTCGATATTCGCGCGCAACGCGATCGTCACGCCATCAAGCGTCTCGGCCGCCATTTCGTTGACCGACATCAACCGCGACTCGAAGCTCTGCTTGGCTTTTTGAATTTTGCCGTAACGGAAAAGTGTCTGCTCCGATGGATTGATGATGACGACGCCGTCGTAGCCATCGACCATCAACCAATCGCCGTTCCGGACCCGCTTGGTCAGGTCGCGAGTGCCGACCACGGCCGGAATTTTCATGGAACGCGCCACAATCACGGCATGACTGGTGCTGCTGCCGGCATCGGTCAGCATGCCGAGCGCCGCGCTGCGGTCGATGCCTGCCGCCTCCGACGGGGAAATATCGTGCGCCACGATGATCCGCTTGTCCACGAGCTCCGTGAGGCTGGTGGCGGCCTGACCGAGGAGCACGTGCAGGACGCGCTTCGTCACATCCTTGATGTCGGACGCGCGCTCGCGCAGGTATTCGTCATCGATCTCGGAAAATGCTTTGATGTAACGCTGAGCAATCGTGTTGAAGCAGGTCTCGATATTAAGCCCGGTCTTCTCGAAATCGCGGATCGTTTCGCCGATGAGGGCCTGATCCTCGAGCACCATTTGATGCGCATCGAAAATCAGCGCCTCTTCCTCACTCAGATTTTCCGTCACCTGTTCCTGAATCTGGGAAATCTGCTGGCGAGTGACCACCAGCGCCTGATCGAAGCGGGCAATCTCCGCGATGCGCTTGTCCGGATTGACCGTGTAGCGAGGAATTTCCAGTTCACTCTGCAAATAGAGAAAGGCCTGCCCGTAGGCGATGCCCTTGGAGGCGGCAATGCCCTGGATGATGACTTCGCTTTTGGCGTTAGAATCCATGCGGTGGGGCTTTCCAGATTAACGAACTGTCTAGAGCAGCGGTCAATGCGGAACTCATGAGGGGCCTAAATTGAGGAAAGCTGTGCTTCATCGCCTTGGGCTAAATTAAACGCGTTTCCTGCAAAAATACGGACTCCCCCCAGCTCTGGCGGATCACATGTTTCATTCGCGTGACAAGATCTACCGCGACGCCCTCCACCGCATTCCCACCCGGCGGGCCAATCGCCTCCCTCGCCGGCTCGCCGAGCAACGCAAAGCAGGCGCTGCCGCTGCCGCTCATCTGCACTGCCACGCCAAATTCGGCGCGCAACTTGGCCAACAAGACCGGCAACGCGATGAATTTATCGAAAGCGACGCCCTCCATATTATTAAAGAGCAGACGTGCCGCAGGAGCCGGGGGCACCGCATTCAACCATGCCGCTAATTTTCCCTCCGCCTCCGGAGCCGGCAAATAGTGCTGCGGGGCTTCCGCCGCCATTCTCCCGTACGCCCACGGGGTGCTAATCCCAAAACCCGGCTTGAACACCAGTACCCGCTGCCCGCGCAATCGTTTCGCCGCCGACTCGGGCAGCGCCTCAATGCGCTCCCCTCGCCCACGCATGATCACCGGCGCACCGTGCAAAAACAGCGCGCAGTCAGAGCCCAGTTTCGCCGCGATCGCCGCCAGCGTCTCAGAGGAAAGCAGTCCACCGGAAAGAGTATTCAACGCCCGCAACGCAGCCACCGCGTTACTACTGCCCCCGCCCAGTCCTGCGCCCATCGGAATCCGCTTCACCAAGTTGAAATGCACGCGCACTCGCGCGCCTCCGCCCTGCGCCGGCCAGCCTGAGACTTCCGCAAACACGCGGGCCGCTTTCATAATCAAATTCGTCTCATCGAGCGGTACATCCGGTTGATCACACGCCAGGCTAAACGGACTTTCGATCTGCTTGCTGGCAGACAACTGCCCCGGAAATTCTTGCACCGTCGCAGTCAACTCATCCCCAAAACCCAACGGCGCAGCCACCGAGACCAAATCGTGAAAACCATCAGGCCTGCGCCCGGTGACCGCGAGGTAAAGATTGAGTTTAGCGGGACTAAAAACCGTGACGGTCATATCGATTTATCTTAAATTCCGCAGTCGGGTTAACGGCTAATCGGCGCAAATGCAGGCAATCCATGGCTGGCGTGCAGCGATTCTTGTTCACCGATCAGGTGAACCCTGGTTGGACTCAGTTTTGTTTGAATTTCTTGATTAGCGTCCATCAGCGGGGATTAGCGGTTTCTCATCTGAGTTTTTTAGGTTTATCCACTAATGCACGGTTATCTCCGTCAATCCTAGCCCAAAACCTGCCGTCATTTCTCTCTTTGATCAGTCGGCATAAACCTGGAAACCACGGGTGAACCACCGATTTCGCGGATCAGCCGTCGCCAAGCCTATGGCCCGACGAGTGCTCACGGATACTCAACCAAATACAATTTTAGAATGATTCACCGCAGGCGTGGATGGATTGAAATCAGTATTTCTCCCTGAATTATTTCTGTATCCGTGATAATTCGTGAAATCCGTGGTTAATTGAATCCGTTGTATTGCGGAATTTGAGATTAATGTCCATTAGTAGCCTTCCAAATGTCTTGTGATCTCATCCTCGCCCTCGACGTCCCAACGCGCGAAGAAGCCGCGCCCATTCTCCGCCAATTGAGCGGTCATCTTCGATGGGTGAAGATCGGCCTGCAGATGTTCACTTCCTACGGCCCCCACTACGTGCGCGAAGTCGCCGATCTGGGCTTCAACGTATTTCTGGATCTCAAACTACACGACATCCCGAACACCGTCGCCAAGGCCGTCGAATCACTCGCCCCGCTGCCCATCCAGATGCTCACGTTGCACACCGCCGGCGGCGGCGAAATGATGCGCGCCGCCCGCGCCGCCCAACAAAAACACAACCCCAACTTGCTGCTGCTCGGGGTCACCGTGCTGACCTCGATGGATTCGGCCGGTTTAAATGAAATCGGCGTCAGCGTGTCCTCCGCCGATCAAGTCGCCCGCCTGGGTCAACTCGCGGCCGCCTCCGGTTTGCGTGGTCTGGTTTGCTCGCCCCTAGAAGTGGCCATGCTGCGTCAAAAACTTCCAGCAGACATGCAACTCATCACCCCCGGCATCCGCCCCGCAGGCGAAGCCGGCAGTGATGACCAGAAACGCGTGATGTCCCCGACCGACGCCGCCCGCGCCGGCTCCAGCTACATCGTCGTTGGTCGTCCGATTTTAAAAGCCGCCGATCCCGCTGCTGCCGCCCGCGCCATCCTCGCGGAACTCGCCAGCGCATAAATTTCCCGACTCTCACCTCCTAAAGTTCGTCTCTCAGCTCTCCGCTTTTCCCCTCTCGACTCTCAGCCCTCAACTCTCACCGCTCAACTCTATTACCCGGCGACGGCCGGGACAAACACCGGGCTGGCCTCAGCCAGCAACGGTGCCACCCTCAACTTTCACCTCGCAACTATCACCCATGAGTCGTACCGCCGCCATCCTTCTTGCCGCCGGCAGTGGCACCCGCATGGACGGGGCCGTTGCTGACAAAATTCTCACTCCCCTTGGCGGGAAACCCGTCTTTGCTCATTCCGCCAGCGCGTTCTACCGCAGCGGAGTCGTCGACACTTTTATTGTCACCTACCGCGATCAGGCCCAGATGGTCGAATTATCAGCGTATGCACCGACGCCCACTCATTTTGTCTTGGGCGGAAAAGATCGGCAGGACTCGGTCGCTGCTGCGCTGGCCGAACTGCCGGACGATGTAAAATACGTTTTCATTCACGACTGCGCCCGCCCGCTGGTGCGCCCGGAGCAATTGGTGGCATTGCACAAAATCGTGCGCGACGAAGACGCCGTCGTCCTCGCGCATCGGGTGATCGACACCATCAAAGAGCATCGCGGCGAAGGTCGCCTCACCACGCTCAATCGCAAACGTCTTTGGGCGATGGAAACGCCTCAGGTGTTTTCGCGAAAACTGATTTGCCGCGCCTACGCCCGCGTCGTAGAACGCAAACTCACCATCACCGACGACGCCTCGGCCGTGGAACTCCTCAAGCATCCGATTGCCCTGCTCGAAAATCCGCACGCCAATCCCAAGCTCACGACGCCGGCCGACCTGGCCTATTTGGAATTTCTCCTCACGCGCCCAGACTCAAAAGCGCCATTCGCCGCCGTCTAACGTCGCCGGATTTTGCGGTGCGATCGGTCCGAGTATGTGAGCGGCAACTAACGATCCGGGACGTGGACCGGAAAAATTTGGCGCGTGGCTGAACAATTCCCGCTTCCACCTCGAACCTAGTCTCACAACGAGCCGACATCGGCTTCGATTCGTCGAACCCTCAATGCAATTTTAGCAGCGAGTATTACTCTGTTAAGTTCCGCGTCGCTCCGTTGGATTGGGTGATTTTGTGGGCGGGGTGCCCTCACCCCGCGAGGCATGGCCAGAGACAGCGGGGTGAAGACCGAAAGACGGGGTCAATCTTGATGGTGTGTGGTCGGCGATTTAGAGGAGAGCGCCGCACCAAGTGCTCTAGAGACAACCGTAGGGGGTCATGGCGTGACTCTCGACTAAAAAATCGAATATCTTCGCATCACTCCACTCCGATCGGGCGGCCAATCCCACGGAGTCCGGCTGCTAGATTCTATAACGAGAAATAGGAAGTCCGTGGGCAACTCCACGATCTGCGAGCGACTGCGGGTGCCACAGAGAGCGAGCAAATGCAGATGGCGCATTCGCTCGGCAACGTGGGCCTACAGGAAAACACTTCTGCTTCGCCGCCGCCAGTGCGGTGCGGTAACCAGGCGGCACGCCTTACTCCGTCGTTAAGTGCGTTTGAACCCACCGAAGGGTTGGCGCATTCCGCAAGGTGATTGGCATGTCCCGCTAGTCACAAACGGAGCTTCTTCAGATAGAGTGTGCTGGTCCAGCCAACGGATGAACCGCGAGCAGGACTCATCGAATGAAAAACATCACCACCATTACCACCCCCATGCAGAAGGGCGATTTCGTCCTCGTCACCGGAATCACCGGCTACCTGGCCTCATGGATCGCCAAATATCTCCTGGAGGAAGGGTATCGGGTCCGGGGCACGGTACGCAGTCTCACGGATATCGACCGCATCAACACCATGCGCGCCTTGCTCCCCGGGGCGGAGTTCGTCGAGGCGGACTTGCGCAATGCGTCGGGTTGGGAAAATGCCGTCGCAGGCTGCCAGTGGGTGTTCCACGTTGCCAGCCCTCAGGCGGTGAAATCCGAAACCGATCGCACGGGTGGTGCCGTCCAAGGAACTAAGCACATTCTCACTGCGGCGTTCAACTCGGGCAGTGTCCGGAAAGTCGTCGTCACGAGTTCTGAGGCGGCCATCGCCTATGGTCATCCCGCGACCAAGCACCGGTTCGACGAAAGTGATTGGACCGTATTGGACGGCCCTGGTGTCATCGACTATTTCCGCAGCAAGACCCTGGCGGAGAAATTGGCCTGGGATCTGGCCCGTGACGAAAGACGCAATCCGCATCGCGTGGCGCTTTCGACCGTCAATCCCGGACTCATTCTGGGACCGGCGATGGTTCCGTGGGGACGTTTCAGCATCGAACTCCTGAAAAATCTCGCGAAGGGAAAGATGCCCATGCTGCCGGACATGAACATGGCCGTGGTTGACGTGCGCGACTGCGCCCGAATGCATATCGCGATCATGCAGGACCGCTCGGCCGACGGGAAGCGGCATCTGTCCTTCGGTGCCGGCGGAAAATTCGTCGAGCTCGCCCGCGCGGTACGCGACGGCTATTCTGATCGGGGTTTTAATCCTTCCACCCGGATTGCCCCCCAATGGGTGCTGTGGGTGATGAAGTTCTTCAGCGAGGATGTTGCCAGCATCTATAATCATACCGGGCACGAAAAAATTTACGTGCAGCAATCGCCCAACGTCTACCGCTACCGGCACACCGATCTCCGGCAGATCGTACGGGATTCGATGGATCAAATGCTCAAGAATGGGTGGCTCACAATTAAAACAAGATGAACCGCCACCCATGATCTTCACCGGCCTCATTCCCGTTTCGCCATCCGGCACAAATTTCGATGGCCTCCTCCTCAACGCATGCTAAACAAATCATGCATTCGCTGCTTCATTTCCGTGTGACTCTTTCCACTCAGGACAAATTTAAAATTCCGAACGCCTTCTGGGCCGGGCTCAAGGCGGTGGGTTTGACGCCCGGTGCGGTGCTGCGCCAGAGCAAACTCCCGCTGACGCTTTACGATGGGGAGAAAAACCTGGTTTCGACCGCGCAAAGTTTCGCCATCTGGAGAGCGGTGGGGGAATTGAACGACGATCCGGCCACCGGTCTGAAACTCGCGCGCGGGATTGAGGTCGAGCATTATCATCCCGCCACACTCGCCGCCCTGCACGCCCGGACCTACCGCGATGCCTTGTCGAGAATGGCGCGCTACAAACAGCTTTGTTGCGCCGAGGAAATGCGGCTGACCGAGGGAAAAAGTGAATGCGTCATCGATTTCTCGTGGCCGTTCGCCAAGGAACCGACGCCAGCCTTGCTGACCGATGCGGCCTTCGCATTCGTCGTCGAATTGGGCCGGCGCGGCACCAAGACCAAGCTGCAGGCCAAACGCATCGAGTTGAAACGGGCACCCGGCCCGGCGCAGCATCACGAGGCTTTTTTTATGTGCCCGGTGAAATATCGTGCGCGCCGCGATGCCATCATGCTCCAGCCGGCCGATCTCGATCTTCCCTTCGTCACCCACAACGCCGAACTGATCGAGATGCTCACGCCACTGCTCGACCGGCAGTTGGCCGGTCGCAAAACCCAGGAAAAAATCGTCGATCAGGTGAAATGGATCCTGAAACGGCTGCTCTCCGGCAGCCGTCCGGATATAGTGCTCGTCGCGAAAGAGCTGGGCATGAGCGGACGCACGTTGCAGCGCCGGATCACCGACGAGGGTGCGACTTTCCGGCAACTGCTGAACGAAGCCCGTCAGGAACTGGTCCGACAATATCTCAGCGACCCTTCCATCGAAATAAACGAGACCGCCTTCCTGCTCGGCTACGAAGACCCCAATTCTTTTTACCGCGCCTTCCGAACCTGGGAGGGCACCACGCCGGCCAACTGGCGCTCAACCCATCAAGCTGCGATGGCTCAGCGAAATTAGAATCGAGGGAGATATCCGGACTGAATTCGAACCATTTTCTCGCGAAGGATTCGAAAGGAGCGAAGTTTGGGCCTCGGATCTATTTTGTGTGTTTGGCAATGGTGGTTGCCAATGTTCGACCGAATCGAGCAACGGAAGACCGAACCATTCCCGCAACTACTTTGAGACAAGTCCCGCGACGCTCCGGCAGCAGCTTCGATTCATCGAGACCGCACTTCAGTTTTCGCAACTGAGCTCTGGCTCTGGCTGCTAGATTCGTGGCCAATCCTCACCCGTTGTCGGAGTTGAATCCAATTCTTCGGCGAGGCCGGATCGGTGGCGGCGCAAGCAGAGGTTGCAGTCGCTTCCAGAGAACCTGCAGAGCCGTGTCGTGTTCGAGCAGGGTCTTGTCCACTTCGGCCAAGCGTTTCAAAATCACGACATTCGTCGCAATGGTTTCACGCTGCTTAATAAATGCGCGCACCACGTATATCGCCATCTTGGTGGCCCGCGGTGAACGAAGGACGTTGGCAGCCATCAACGCTTCATGCTCGGTAAAGACCCACGGCAGCTTGCGCACTCCACCGTGCTCTGAACTTGAAGTCGCAAATTGCGACTTCAAGTTGTTCGCCTCTTCGGTCGATAGGTGAAAGCAAAAGTCATTCGGAAATTTGTCCCGATTTCGGCGTACCTGCTCGTTAAGGCGTTTATTAGGGACGTCGTAGAGCCGCGCCAGATCGGCATCGAGGATAACACGATGGCCGCGGATTCGAAGAATGCGGCCGTGAATAGGATCGGGCGATTCGGGCATAACAAGATGGTTTGTTTTGGCCCGTGTAGAAGACAGTGCCGGTTGATCGCAACGGGCCAAGATCAAATTGGTCCCATCCTAGAAACGACGTCCGTCAGATCGGTTCTACACAAGCAAACTAGCCACAGCTATGAAAGAAGCCAATATTCTACAACGACAGCTAATCCGATGAACGGTACAAGGCGAACGATGAAGCGAGACTCGACGCTCGACTCGTTTTTTTCCTTCTCGTTATTTATTGATAGCAAATAGTTCCGGCCTTTTTTGCTAGACATCAAAGCCCCCAATCTGAGGGAAAACAAAATTAATGCACCGATGTAGATGACGCGATACACCTCTGCCCTTCCAGAATAACGCCCAGCGTCGGTGTCGATCCTAGCTAGGACGATGGAAAACACGCAGCAACCCACATAAGCCACAAATGAGCATGCAAAGGACGCCCACTTAAACGTGCATTGATAAATCGTATAGGTAATGGAACTTCTTGACTCATAAAAATCCTGCCTTTGATGCTGCCACAGAAATGTTAGGCAGTCGTTAATTGCACGCGCTTATTCCTGCGGAAACAAATTGCCGTTACGGTCTACTTTTATCGAGGCCAATCCGACGGGGTCGCCCAGAAAAGCAGCTAGCAGCCTATAACGGGAAACAGGAACGCACCGGGGGCAGCGCCACTATCTGCGGGCGACTGCTGGCGCGAGCAAGTGGCCGATGGCGCATGCGCTCGGTAGCGCTGGCCAATAGGCAGGCGGATTACGGAATTTGTCTCGCGAAGGGAGCGAAGGTCTTCTCCGGATTTATTTCGTGTGTTTGATGTTTCGTGGTGGCCACAGTTTTCCGCGTTCCCAGGATTCAGCCGCTAGATATTATAGCGCGAAATGGAAAGCAATAGGGGCCAATTCCACAGAGCGCGAGCGAGCTCGCTGGCTACGGGTAGAGGTGGACGATTCAAGCCCAACCGCGTAATTTGAAATCACCGTATTTTATTCTGTGTGTTCGGCGTATTCTGTGGTGATAATTCTCCCATGAACCTCCGCATCGGCCACGGCTACGATATCCACCGCACCATTGCCGGCCGCAAACTCGTGCTCGGTGGCGTGACTTTCGACGCCGACTTTGGTCTCGACGGTCACTCGGATGCGGACGCGCTGACTCATGCGATCTGCGATGCGTTGCTCGGCGCCGCCGGCCTGCCCGATATCGGCCATCAATTTCCCAACACCGACCCCGCGTTCAAAAACGCCGATTCACAAATTCTCCTCCAGCGCGTCATCGCCACTCTGCGCGAACGCGGTTGGGCCCCCGTCAATCTCGACGCCACCCTCATCGCCGAAAAACCCAAGATCGTTCTCCGGCTCAACGAAATGAAAGCCGCCCTCGCGCGTTCCACCGGATTGTCGATCGACGCCATCGGCGTGAAAGCCACGACCAATGAAGGCTCCGACGACATCGGTCGCGGACTCGCAATCGCCGCGCACGCCGTCGCCCTGATCCAGAAACTGTAAGAGCCGCTCACACCGCGAACCTCCATGCGTCATTTTTCAGTTCTCTCTGCTCTGCCACTTTTGCTCTGCCTCTTACTGTCGACGGGCTGCCCGCAACGCGAGACACCCGTCGAGCGGGGCACGCGCGAACAGGTCTTCCACCGCGGCTTGAGCGCCGATCCTTCCGAGCTTGATCCGCACATCATCTCCGGACTACCCGAGATCAACATCGTCTCCACTCTCTTCGAAGGACTGATCGGCGAAGATCCCGTCGACCTGCATCCCGTGCCCGGCGTCGCCGAAAGTTGGGACGCCTCACCCGATGGCCTGACCTACACTTTCCATCTTCGGGCCAACGCCAAATGGTCCAACGGCGAGGTGGTGACCGCGCAGGATTTTTCCAATTCCATCCGCCGCGTCCTCACCCGCTCGCTCGCCGCCGACTACGCGACCATGCTCTACGTGCTCGTGAATGCCGAGGCCTACCACAAAGGATCGCTCACGGATTTCGCGCAGGTCGGCGTCCAAACGCCCGACACCCGCACGCTGCGGCTCAGCCTGAATCATCCCGCGCCCTATTTCCTTTCGTTGCTCACCCACCCCGTGTGGTTCCCCATTCATTTACCCACTCTGGAAAAATCCGGCTCCCCCTACCAACGCGGCAGCAAATGGACCCAACCTGAAAACCTGGTGGGCAACGGTCCCTTCATTCTCACCGAATGGAAACGCGGTGAAGTCATCATCGTCAAAAAATCCCCGACGTACTGGGACGCCGCCACGGTCCGCCTCAATGCGATTCATTTCCATCCCGCGGTCGATGTTGACGGCGAGGAACGCGCCTTCCGCGCGAAGCAACTTCATCTGACCGAGTCCGTGCCGGTCAGCAAAGTAGACGGATACAAGCGCAACCAACCGGAGCTGCTACAAATCGGAGCCTTCCTCGATACGTACTTTTACCGCTTCAACATCACCCGCCCCGGTCTCAGCAACAGCAAAGTCCGCCAGGCGCTTTCCGCCGCGATCGACCGGCCCGCCCTCGTCGAGAAAATCACCCGGGGCGGCCAGCAACCCGCCCACTCGCTCACTCCGCCCGGCGTCGGCCGCTACGTTCCGCCCGATTTGAGCAGGAGCAATTACGACGAAGCCCGCCGACTCCTGGCCGAGGCCGGTTATCCCGATGGTCAAGGCCTGCCCCCGCTAGAAATTATGATTAACAGCTCGGCCAATCATCGGGTCATTGCCGAGGCGATCCAGGAAATGTGGCGGCGCGAGCTCGGCGTCACCGTCCGGCTGAACAACATGGAGCAATCCACCCTTCTCGCGAACCGCCGCACCCTCGACTACCAGATCATGCGCTCCGAATGGGCGGCGGATTACCTCGACCCCAAATCGTTTCTCGATGTCTTCCGCGCCGACTCCAACAACAACCACACCGGTTGGAA
>JANYFP010000355.1 GCA_025362555.1 Verrucomicrobiota bacterium | reverse complement strand
GGAATGCCGCCGGCAAGGGCCAGGACACCCTCTGTGTCATCCCCGACAGCAGCTACGCCGGCGTCTATCAGACCACGATTGATTTCTGCAAAAAGAACGGTGCCTTCGATCCCAAGACGATGGGCTCCGTGCCCAACGTCGGCCTCATGGCGCAAGCCGCCGAGGAATACGGTTCACACAACAAGACCTTTGAAATCCAAGGAAAAGGCTCGGTCCGCGTCACCGATGCCTCCGGCAAAATCCTCCTCGAGCACGCCGTCGAGCAAGGCGACATCTGGCGCGCCTGCCAGGCGAAGGATCTTCCGATCCAAGACTGGGTAAAACTCGCGGTCAAACGCGCCCGCCTCAGCCACACCCCCGCCATTTTTTGGCTCGACGACAAGCGCGCCCACGATGCCCAGATCATCACCAAAGTTAAAACGTACCTCGCGCAACACGACACCACCGGCCTCGACCTCAAAATCCTCGCGCCCGCCGAAGCCTGCCTCGCGACGCTCGTGCGACTCAAGGCCGGCCAGGACAGCATTTCCGTCACCGGTAACGTGCTCCGCGACTACCTCACCGATCTCTTTCCGATTCTCGAAGTCGGCACCAGTGCCAAGATGCTTTCGATCGTGCCCTTGATGAACGGCGGTGGCCTCTTCGAAACTGGCGCCGGTGGTTCTGCGCCGAAACACGTGCAACAATTCGTTGAGGAAAATTTCCTGCGCTGGGATTCACTCGGCGAGTTTTTCGCCCTGGCCGCGTCGTTCGAACACCTCGCCGAAACCTTCAAGCACGCAAAAGCCAAAGTCCTCGCCGACACGCTCGACACCGCGAACGGCAAGTTCCTCGAGTACGACAAATCCCCCGCGAGAAAAGTTGGCGCCGGCATCGACAACCGGGGCAGCCATTTCTACCTCGCCCTCTACTGGGCGCAGGCCTTGGCCGCACAAAATTCGGATGCCGACTTAAAGAAGATCTTCACTCCCATCGCCGAAAAGCTCACCGCTGCCGAAAAGCAAATCGTCGCCGAGATGATCGCCGTACAAGGCAAGCCCGTCGACATCGGCGGCTACTACCAGCCCGACGAAAAACTCACCTCAACTGCACTGCGTCCAAGCAAAACGCTGAACGATATTCTCGCGGCCATTTGAACTAAGCACCAAGGGCCACTCCCCCGTGGAACAACCAGCAAAAACACCTCCCCTCGTCGGGGGAGGATCGGGTGTTATGCCGCGATGGTTTAGTCCCTCTATTGCCTTGCGCAAGTGCACGCTCGCCACGCCAGTCTGCTGGCCGCCAGAACGCGGCAAATGCGCGACCGACCAAGACTCAGCGTTGCGCGCATCTACTGGTATGCGCCCCTTGAACAAATTCGTTGCCTGCCCCCTGTTTGCTATGCCCATGAGCACTCGCATTTTTTCCCGAAAGTCAGTGACCGCTCGAATTACAACATTTCCCGGCTGACACTTTCCGCTGTTTCTTTCTCAATCCGGACCTCTTCATTTATGCAAAAATTCATTTTCCCTGTCGTTCTGATCACGCTCGGTGTCCTCGTCATTATCGGCGGGCGGCAACGGGCAGACTCCATCGAAGGCGTGTCCGATACCGTCGGCGCCAAAATTGCCAACGCGTGGGACGGCAAGGGCCGGCAGCCTGATCACATCTGGTATTATATCGGTGGCGGCGCGTTGATTCTCGCCGGGCTCGGGCTCGCCCGGCGAAAAAAATAAGCGCTCAGGGCCACAAATCCTGCGTCACATATAAAACTGTTCGGAAATAATTTTTCCGTCCTTCACCGCATAGACGCACAGCTCGGACATTTGCATCCGCGGCTGCCCTTTCATTGTCACATCCAGGCCCATCGTGCAAGCGATCGAATTTCCTGCAACCAGTGGTTCTGAAACCGTGAGCAAATGGATCTTTTCGATCATCCCGTCAAACTTCCGCCCTTTTTCAATAATCGCGGCTAGGCCTTTGGTTTCTTTTTGCGGCGCGGGATTTGTGCAGGCTTCGATGCTCACGGCATCGTCAGCATACAATTCCTTCTGGGCGGTTTCCCACTTCGCTTCACGGCAGAGAGCGACGAGGCGCTCAGCTATTTCAGTTGTTTTCATCGGTCGGGTGGTTGAATGGAGTTTAAGTAACTGCGCGTATCCTAACACGGGAAACTGACAGCCTTATGTCAGGAGCCAATGGCGGTACTTTAAGAGAACACTGCTTCTCTGCAAGCTGAGGCAAAGACCCGGGCGTATTCGCCTCGCAAACCGGCACTGATTGGCCATTTTTAACGCGCGGTAACTTTCAGCCCCACCCAAAATCGCCCTGCTCCTATGAATCGTTTACTCATCGCAGTCTGCTTGCTTGCCGCCCTCCTGCCGACCACTGGTCGCGGCGCGGATCGCTCGCCGGCAAGCGCGCCAACTCCTTCGCCCACCCGCACGCTCCCACCCACGCGCCTGCCAACGGCACCGGGCACTCCCGCGCTCACTCCAGTAGGAATGAAATCTGGTGACACAAACCCGGCGCATGGCGCACCCGGAGTGAATCCGCCTCTGACGGCCGAGGGTGATTTCCTGATCGGACCAGACTACCTTCCCGCTCCGGAACTCATCCCGGTGGCAGGCGTGCCAAAGGGAAAAGTGGTTACATTCACGATGAATTCCGCCGACAGTAAAATTTATCCCGGCATCACTAAGGTTCCGCCCGGCGGCCCAGCGGATTACCGCCCGCCCGATCTCACCCAAGTGCAGATCTATCCGAAACCGTACACGCGCACGGTAACAGTTTATATTCCCGCCGGCTATGTCGCGGGCACTCCCGTGCCTGTCATCGTCGTGCAGGACGGACCGGATAAAAACCTGCCACTGGTGCTCGACAACCTGATCGCGCAGCATCGCGTTCCCGCGATTGTCGCCGTGATGATTCAGAATGGCGGCGGCGATGCCCAGGGCAGCCAGCGGGGATTGGAATACGACACGATGTCCGGGCGCTATGCTGACTTCGTGGAGTCCGAGGTATTTCCGCTCGTGGAAAAAAATTGCGGCGTCACGATCTCCAACGACCCCGAGGCCCGCGCCGCGATGGGCACCAGTTCCGGTGGCGTGGCGGCATTTAGCATGGCGTGGTATCATCCGGAACTTTACCGCCGCGTGATCACCTATTCGGGAACCTATGTAAACCAAGCGTCACCGCTCAACCCCGAAACTCCGCACGGCGGCTGGGAATATCACGAACATCTTATTCCACAAAACCCACCGAAACCCATCCGCTTGTGGATGCAGGTGGGGGATCACGATCTGCTGAATCCGAATTCACTGCGCGACGGCATGCACGACTGGGTCGAGGCCAATAATCGCATGGCCACTGTGTTAAAGGCGAAGGGCTATCACTATCAATACGTCTATTGCCTCAACGCCGGCCACGGCGACGCCAAAGCCAAAGCGCAAACCCTGCCGCAAGCCTTGGAATGGGTCTGGCAAGGCTACCCCGCCAAAGCGAAAAATTGACAGCCAAAGCCGAAACATCCGACCGCCCCTCCCCCATGAATCGTCGCACCTTTGTCTCTTCCCTCGCTGTGGCTGGCGCCGCCGTCGCCACCGGCTCCCGGCTTTTTTCCGCCGACCAAAAAACAAAACCCACGGTCGGGGTTATCGGCTGCGGCTGGTTCGGCGGGGTCATTCTCGAGAGCTTCGCCGCCAAC
>JANYFP010000332.1 GCA_025362555.1 Verrucomicrobiota bacterium | reverse complement strand
CGCGACCCCGCACGCACTGAGTCGCGGACAAGCTCGCTCCCACCGGTAAACTCCCAACCGGCCGCCAACTACCCCGCAACAAGTTTATAACGAGCAGGAAACCAAAACTTTTGATTCCGTACTTAAAAATCGTCACCCAATTGAGCCATGCCAGCTGGCACAACCCGTGCTATACTTCCTATCAGTTCCAGGTTGCTTGCCCGTGAAGCTCTCCCTGAAACGTGTTCTTTGAATTCGGTTTGATTCAGGCGTGAGGCCGCCGAATCAAACCGTGGATAATGTGGATCACTGTTGGGCCGCCAGCTCTGCGTTGCTTGTCACGCTAGCTGATCGCCCCAAAACGATAATTTTGCTGTGAACAATCCGTTCTTCGGATCGTTCGCGGCAAAACAGGGTACTTGCCTGCAGCCATTACGGTTGGTGGCGGTATCTTGCCTAAACAGAAAACAAAACTCCGCCTCACCGCGGAGATTATGCCAATGAACACAAAGTCCAAAATCGCCCTCAGCCTCGGTCTTCTCCTGGCTCCCCTCGCCTTAATGGCGAAGTCCCCGGAGACGGCCTATGTTGAGTCCTACCATGGTCGTACCGATATTCCGGTGCCCGTCTCGGTCGTTATGCCCGAGGTGTCATCCCGGTTTGCCGGCGAGCAGGTAGTACTCGAGTTCGTCGTTGATACGACGGGTAAGCCGACACTCCTCGTGTCGAACTCACCTGCCGCCGACAGCGAACTGGTGGCTGCAGTGCTTAGCGCAGTCGAGCAGTGGCATTTTGCCCCGGCTCTCTCTGCCGGTAAGGCTGTGGCCCGCAAAGTCGTGTTGCCTGTAAACATTGTCGCTCAAATCGACAGTGATTCGCGCTTCGCGCTTAACTAGTAAATAAGTAATCAACCAAGGCCGTCCTTCGCGCAAGCGAGGGGCGGCCTTGTCATTTTCACCGCACCCGGACGATCGGCGCGAGCCACTCAGTGCGCCACGCTCAACCGACGCGCGAGTTGCGCCGCGTGAAGATCTCTTGGCTGAAGCAGCTCTGGCGGCACCACCTCAAACCAAAGTCCCTTCGAATCGCTCTCGCCCACCCCCGAACTTAGCGTGTGCAGGCCCACCAGATTCATCCCCGGCGCGCCCCACTCTTTTGGCGGTGGCGCAATCAGCCGAACGGCGCGGATATTCCAAAACGTACCGCCCCTGGCGCAATGCCGACCGAGGCCGTCGCCACCGCCACAGTGCCACACCCGACTGCCAAGACCACAGTCGATGTCGGTGTAAAGATTATCATACGGCGTATCCTTGTGATGATCGAAACACAAATCGGTGCCGCGCCCATGGGCATACACATTACCCGAGGCATGCTCGACGCTGAGATCGTGCAGATAACTCGTCTGGAAATCAAAATCGGTGATGAGATTATCCTGGGCGTTCTTGCACTGGATCGCATGGTGCCCGGTGCAGTCAACGCCATCGACCACTCGCCCGCGCCCCGTATCCGCAGTAAAGGTCACGCCCATGATCGTGTTGCCACAAGCGACAACGTTAATGCCAAGATCTCCGTTGCGAATGACCACATCTCGCACCCAACAATTGTACACCGAACGCAGTTCGATCGCATTCGCTCCGTTCTCCATGAAGTGGCCCCGATATTGCGTGGCGGGAAATTCGAAGGCCAATCCCTCAATGCCACACTCCGTAATCGTCGGCCGAAATCGACCAATCTCCGCGTGCCACGCCGCCCGGGTTTCGAAACGCAACGGCCGGTCAAACTCCACCCGCGTGCCGTGCACCGCGACAATGCGCAGCAGCATTTTTGTATCGAGCGCCTTGCCGTGGCTGATGTCCCCCGGATCGCCGGCATAAAGATAAGTTTTCAAACTCTGATCCTTCACTTCGCGGGCGGTCACCAACACGGTCTCACCCACCGCCAACCGGGCCGCATCTTCCACTTCCACCGTCGACGCACCGCGTGACGCCACCGCGATGATTCGAGCCAAAGTCACCGCCTGATAATCACCCGCGATATTTAAAAACGCCCCGTCAAACGCGTAACCACTAGTCGGGAGACCACGGCTTTCGTGCATCTCCCGCGGATGAATCTCGTCCAACCCGCGCGGAAACCACAGCACGCTTTTTGCAGGCCCCGCGCCGCGCAACACCACGCCGCTTTTCTCAAGGCGAATATAATCCGTGATTTTATAGCGTCCCGGCGGCAGATAAACCGCCCCGCGCTGCGTCGCCGCAACCGCAGCTTGAATCGCCCGCGTGTCATCAGCAATGCCGTCACCCAGCGCACCGAAATCCTTCACGTTCGTCGCTTGTGCCACCTCGGGAATCGCTCGCTCTCCCTCGTGATAACCCGCATGCGAAAAATCAGGGAGACGCGACGCGGGCGTCCAGACTTCGCCGTCGTTTCCCCACAATCGGGAAGAAACAGCACCCGATAAATTCCCGCTAGATCCGACCCAAATGATCAAGCCACTGAGGAACCCTCGCATCCGATCGGGTCGAGAAAAAATAAATTTCATGGCTTGGCCGGCACGGCGAGGGCTCGCTGGATTTCCGCCGCCGTTAACTCGCGATAACGCTGCTCCTGATAAAGCTCGCTGGCGGTTTGGTAATAACTGACCGCTTCCGCCTGAAACGCCGGGT
>JANYFP010000323.1 GCA_025362555.1 Verrucomicrobiota bacterium | reverse complement strand
TCGTGACGGGCGCGCGCTACGAACACTTGCACGCCCACGTTCGGGAGCCACTGCTCAGCACTCACCCGGAAGCCAGCATCAATGTCTGGTTGCCAAACTATAACGGCAGCCTCGTGTACAAGCCGACGGTGAAATCCAGCGTCTACGTCACCTACAATTACAGCAAGAACACCTCTGGTGCCGCAGGCAATGGCGGCGGCCTCACGGGCTGGAAGAGCGACGGCAGCGGCTTGGACAAACAGTCCTACCAACAGCCCAGCGAGCTGCTCGAGTTCGGCACCAAGTACGCTCTAAGCAAGGATACATTGTTCCTGAACTTCGCGCTCTTTGACCAAAAGCGGACCGCGAAGAGCACCAGCAGCACGATCATCCAGCAATTCCACGCCAAGGGCTTCGAGGCCGAGCTGAATTATCAACCCAGCAAGAATCTCTACGGCACGCTCTCCTACTCGTACATCGATGCAACGACGACTCCCGGTTTCCAGTCGGATGGCGGCGTGGGCGATTTCTATTCCTCGACCAGCGTCAAGGGCCGGGTCTCCGGCCTGCCGAAGAATCAGTTTAACGGACTTATCTCCTACTCCTTCGACAATGGCGTTGGCTTTTCGGTCAACACCCTCGTCACGAGTCCGATCAACAACAACGCCTCTGGCACGCTCGTAATTCCAACCCAGTATGAGTTGGATGGCAGCGTCTGGTATCGCTACGGCAAGGCTTGGGATTTCCGTCTGAACGTCGGCAATATCACCGATCAGAAAAACTGGGCCCCACCAAACTCCGTGTACGGCAACGCGTCGATCTTCGCCCTCGCCGGCACGACGTTCCAGCTCACCGCAAAATATAACTTCTAAGCCGAGCCCACACACTCTGCTGACCAAAAGCCGCCCCGCAAAGGGCGGCTTTTTTATGACCAATCGCTGGATTCATTTTTTGCGCGGGGAATCGCTGAATTATTTATGGGAGCGAGCTTGCTCGCGACACCGCACGCACTGAGTCGCAGCAAATCCGCTCATCCGCGCCGGTTCATCGATTCACGCAAATTCATCTCCGATTCACCTCCGAATCATCTCTGAATGTAGGAGCTTGTTTACAAGCGATTCGGAGTGTCCGTTGTCGGCGCGCGAGCTGAATCGCTTGTAAACAAGTTCCTACATTCAATTCACGCGATCTATTCGATCCAAGCCGACCCTGTAGTTCCCCGCGCCCCATTCGATTCGTTCGAATCCTTCAAATTTATATCTTTTGGGGACTAAGCAAACAAGCTCCCGCAGCCCAATCCACCGAGCGCCACTGCGTACTTTGCGACCCTCGCGCAAATGCTCGCGACGTTTGTGATTAGTCTCCACCCGCCCCACTCAAACCAAAGATCGCGCTCTGGCGCGCCGCTTGCTCTCTTCGTGCGATGGAAGTTCTACCCCCGCCCAGCACCACTGGCCCGAGTAATATTGTTTACGGTCTCGAGGATCGCATTCCATTCGGTCCTTCGCTCCTCGTCGGCGCGCAACACGTGTCCGCCATGGTCGTGGGCACCATCACTCCGCCACTGATTCTCGCCGGGGTGCTTAAATTTTCCCAAGCCGACACCGCCTACCTGATCAGCATCGCACTCCTCGCCTCGGCCTTCGGCACGTGGCTCCAATGCCGGCAACGCGGCCCCGTCGGCTCAGGCTTGCTCAGCGTGACGGGCACAAGCTTCGCGTTCCTGCAACCCCTGACCATCGCCGGACAAGCCGGCGGCCTCGCCCTGATGCTTGGCTTGTCGTGTGTCACCGCCCCACTCCTGATTTTACTCGCGCCATTTATTTCGCGACTGCGTTCGGTATTTACGCCACTCGTCTCCGGCGTCGTCGTATTATTGATCGGCACGTCCTTAATTCCTACCGCATTTTACGGACTGGCCGCACCGGTTCACGCCGGCGCACCGGGCTGGCTTGGCCTCGCGATCGGTGGAACCGTCATCGCCGTCATCCTCGTCGCGCAAGCCACGGGCAAAGCGTGGGCACGCATCGCGGGCGCAGCTTTCGGCGTCATCGTCGGCTGCATTCTGTGCGGACTCGTCGGTGGCTTGCACACTCCGGAACCGGGCACCGGAGCCTGGCTCACTCAACCGCATTTGCTGCCGCACGGGTTCGCCTTCGATTGGAAATTCGTGCCGCCGTTTGCTTTTGTTTACCTCGTCTCATTACTCGAAGCGATGGGCGATATCACCGCGACCTCCCAACTCTCCGGACTTGCACCGAGCGGGCCCGCGCACTGGCGCCGGCTTTCCGGCGGCGTGCTGGCCGACGGAATCACAAGCACCGTCGCGGCCCTTTTCGGTGGATTCCCGAGTGCCACGTACGCACAAAATAACGGCGTCATTCAAATCACCGGCGTGGCCAGCCGCCGCGTGGGCTACACGATGGCCGGCATCCTCGCGTTGCTCGGGCTCTTTCCCGCGATCGGGCGCTGGGTGACCGTGATGCCACCCGCCGTCCTCGGGGGCTTGGCCCTGATGATGTTCGGCCTCGTCGCCGTCGCCGGCATCCGGCTGATTCTTAGCGCAGGACTCGGCCAGCGCGAAGGTGTGATTGTAGCCCTTTCCCTCGGTGTCGGTCTCGGTCTGCCGACGCAACCGGCCATCCTCGAAAGTCTGCCCGCATTCGCAAAGTCCCTGCTAGAATCGGGCATCTCAGCCGGCGGCCTCACTGCACTTGTACTGAATCTGGCGTGGTCCGCGAAACCCATTTCCGCACCAACTGAATCCTGATTTATAGAACCAGACGAATTCACCACAGAACACTCAGCATACACAGAAAATTAAATTTATTTCTAAACTCAAGACACTGAAATTCCGAGATTGGTTTTCATTTCTGTGTTTTCCGTGTGTTCTGTAGTGAAAAATTCTGCATCCTGACTGCATTCGCTTTTGCCGCTCGGCAGCACGTCTGAAACCCCGCACGCTGTCCACCACTCATCATGGGTACTCTGCTCGTCAAAAACATCCACACCTTGGTCACCATGAACGCGGCGCGGGAAGAAATCCGCCACGCCGCCGTGTTCGTCCGCGACAACATCATCGAGCAAATCGGAACCTCCGCCACGCTCCCCGCAACCGCGGACGAAGTGCTCGATTTGCATGATCGCCACGTCGTGCTCCCCGGCCTCGTGAATACGCATCACCATTTCTACCAGACTCTGACGCGCGCGATTCCCGCCGCGCAAAATTGCGATTTGTTCCAGTGGCTCAAAACTCTCTACCCGATCTGGTCGAACCTCACGGCGGAGGGAGTTTACGTGAGCGCGCAAATGGCCGCCGCCGAACTCATGCTCTCCGGCTGCACGACCTCCAGCGATCACCTGTATCTTTTCCCGAACGACTGCACGCTTGATGATGAAATTCGCGCCACGCGCGATATCGGCCTGCGCTTCCACGCCTGTCGCGGCAGCATGAGCGTCGGCGAAAGCCAGGGTGGACTGCCCCCGGATTCACTCGTTGAAAAGGAAGCCGACATCCTGCGCGACAGCCAGCGATTGATCACACAATACCACGACAACTCGCGCCACGCCATGGCGCGCATCGCCCTCGCACCGTGCTCACCCTTTTCCGTTTCGCGCGACCTGATGCGTGAATCAGCAGTACTCGCCCGCGCCCATCCGGGCGTCCGCTTGCACACCCACCTCGCGGAAAATAAATCCGATGTCACCTACAGCTTGGAAAAATTTGGCCTGACGCCGGGCGACTACGCGGAATCCGTCGGTTGGGTCGGCGCCGATGTGTGGCACGCGCATTGCGTGCAATTGAGTGACGACTCCATTGCTAAATTTGGCCGCACCGGCACCGGCGTCGCGCATTGTCCGTGCAGCAATATGCGACTCGCGAGCGGCATTGCACCGGTGAAAAAAATGCTCTGCGCCCGCGTGCCGGTCGGACTCGGGGTCGATGGCGCGGCCTCAAATGACTCCACCAATCTTTTCCACGAAGCCCGCGCCGCGTGTCTGCTCGCGCGCGTCGGAGCCCAGGACGCTTCCGTGATGACGGCACGTGATGCGCTGGAACTGGCGACACTCGGCGGCGCGCGCGTCCTCGGTCGCGATGACATCGGCGCAATCGCGCCCGGAATGTCGGCGGATTTTATCGCGGTTAATCTGGATCGACCGTCTTTCGCCGGAGCGCAGCACGATGTCGTGGCCGCGTTAATTCTCTGCCAAGCCGACACCGTGGATTACAGTTTCATCAACGGCCGGCGCGTTGTTGACCAAGGGCGGCTTACGACGGTGGAATTGCCGATGTTGGTGGAAAAAACAAACCGCCTAGCCAGCCGACTGACTGCCTCGGCCTGAGAAACGCGGATTTCATGCGTTCTATGGTGAACTCATCCGGATTTTAAATCGATCCACCGATTAATTTTTTGCTCACTGGCAAAATTAGCATCTATTTGCCGTCTTGTCAGATTGCCCCCAACTTTGTCCCCTCCGTCATGAAACAAACCCTCCTCCTGTTGCTTTTCGCTACTTTGTGCGCTGCCGTTTCTGGCGAGGATCATGCTCTCGTCATCCAAACCGATTTTGGCACCAAAGACGGTGCAGTGGCCGCGATGAAAGGAGTGGCGGTCGGCGTGGACGCGCACCTGCCCATTTTTGATCTCAGCCACGAGAACACGCCCTACGATATTTGGGAAGCGGCGTACCGGCTCAAGCAAAGCGCACCCTACTGGCCGGCGGGGACCGTATTTGTTTCCGTCATCGATCCCGGCGTGGGAACAGAGCGCGCATCGATCGTGTTGAAAACGAAAAGCGGCCACTACTTCGTCGGGCCGGACAACGGCACGTGGACCCTGGTCGCGGAAGAACTCGGAGTGGAAGCGGTGCGCCGCATTGATGAAAAGTTAAACCGCCGCGCCGGCTCGGAGAAGAGCTACACCTTTCACGGCCGCGACATTTACGCTTACACCGGGGCGCGGCTTGCCTCCGGCAAAATCACATACGAACAAGTCGGCCCGCTCTTGGACGCGAAGATCGTCAGCCTGCCTTACGAACGCGCAAGCCAGAAGGATGGCGTCCTGCGCGGCACGATTCCTCAGATTGACTTTCACTACGGAAACATTTGGTCGAACATTCCTGATTCGCTCTTCAACGAATTAAAACCGCAGTTCGGAGAAAAATTTCTCGTGGTGATTTTCCATAATGGCAAGGAAGTCTATCGCGGCGTGATGCCCTATGCGAAAACCTTCGGCGACGTACCCGAAGGCGCACCGCTGCTTTATTTGGACAGTCTGCTCGACGTCGCCTTCGCGTTGAACATGGATAATTTCGCCAAAAAACACGAGCTGAGTTCCGGCAGTGGCTGGTCAGTGACGGTGGAGCGAGCAAAGCCCTGAGCGACGGAAATGCATACGCATCGCTTGGAGCCGGACCACTCGACCACCGACGGCGCGCGTGGGAATTCAACCACTCGCGGATTTATTCGTGCAATTTTGCGAGGGAATGGGAGGCTGCAACGGATGCGCTCCGCCAGGCTTTCGTTTGCTCAACCCGTGGCTATGCTACTAGCCTCGATCGCCCTGCTTGCGGCGATGAGTGGCTGCAGCCGTCATGAGACCGGAACCATTCAGACCGTGGCGGCAGCTAAACCGGCTCCGACGGCCCTTGCCCTGTCTTATCTTCAACCGCAGGCCATTGGCGCGGCCATCACCCAACCACCGTGGATCGCTCATATGACTGCGGTGGATCTCGATCAGGACGGATTACTTGACGTTGTTTTTTGCGAGGCAAAGGAAAATAAAGTGGTCTGGCTTCGGCAAACCACCCCCGGGATTTTCGAGGAAATCATCCTGGCGTCGAACATGCGGGCACCGGTGCACGTCGAGGCGGCCGATATGAACGGCGACGGAAAGCTGGATCTCATTGTGTCCAGCATGGGCGTTCTTTTCCCGGACAACGACCAGATCGGAACGGTTTTTATTCTCGAGAACGACGGCCATCAACATTTCACCCCGCACCTCGTGCTCGAAAACACGTCGCGCGTAACCGACGCGCGCGCCGTCGATCTGAATGGCGACGGCAAGATGGATTTGGCCCTGGCCCAATTTGGCTACGATCAAGGCCAGGTGAGCTGGCTCGAGCGCACCGGCCCCTGGGAATTCCGCCGCCATGTCCTGCTCGAACTTTCCGGCTGCATCAACGTCTGCATCGCGGACTTTAACGGCGACCAGAAGCCGGATATTGTCGCCGTTGTTTCCCAGCAATGGGAGGAGATCTATTACTTTGAAAATCTCGGCTCCGGTGAGTTCTCCAAGAAACGAATCTGGGGTTCAACGAACGAGGATTTCGGCAGCAGCGGTATCAGTGTGTGCGATCTGAATCGCGACGGCCGGCCGGATATTCTTTACAGCAACGGGGACGGCTTCGGGCCCGCCGCGACGCCTGGCCCGCGTCCATGGCACGGTCTCCAGTGGTTGGAAAATGTGGGGAACGGCAATTTTCGCTATCATCGGATCGGCAATCTACCCGGGGCTTACAGTCCGGTCGGGGTTGACCTCGATGGCGACGGGGCGATGGACGTCGTGGCAGTCGCCGCCTATGCTGATTCGTCCAATAAAAACCGGAATGTGAGTTCGCTCATGTGGTTTCGCAACGACGGGAAAATGAACTTTGAGCCCCGGGTGCTCGCCCACAATCCCAAGGATCAGATCGCCCTGGCCGTGGGTGACTTTGACCACAGCGGCAAGCCTTCGCTCGTGACGGGCGGCTTTTATATTTACCCGCCTTACGATGCGATGGGCCGGATCACCCTGTGGCGACACCCCTCCACTCCATGACACCGAAAGTGAAACTTGTTTTGCTGATTGGGGTACTCGCCGTAACCGGCGGAGGTGTTTTATGGTGGCAGTGGTCTGGAAATCGCCTGGCGATCGTGCAAGAATCCCGGCCAGCAAGACCCGATCTGTCGGCGGTGGCCGAAATTTTACGCACCCAGATCGCGGCGGCCGAAACCCGGGCCCAGAGCCGACGCACAGCGACCACGGGTTTGGCGGAACTCAGCCGGCTCCTTCACGCGAACGGTTTTTTGGAGGAAGCCAAGCAGTGCTACGCGGGGTTGGAACGCCTGGAGCCGAATGAGTCGCGGTGGCTTCATCGCCATGCGACCATTCTTGCCGGCTACGGAGACGTTGAACCCGCCATGATCCTCTGGCAGCGGGTGATTAAGCTCGCACCGGACTACCTGCCCGCGCGCCTTCGCCTCGGCGATTGCCTGCTAAAATCCAACCGACCCGATGAAGCTGCGGCCATGTTTTCAGACGTGCTGAAACAAGACGCCGCCAATTCATACGCTTTGTTGGGACTGGCTCGGATTGATTTGGAAGCCCGTCGGTGGGAGCAAGCACGGGAGCGTCTCGAAAAAGTGGTCGGCCAGACCAATTACCAACTCGGCTATGATCTGATTGTGACGCTCTATGAACGCCTCGGCCAAAACGAACGGGCGGCCGCCATCCGCGGCACCGTGAAAGCATCGGGGGCGTATCGGGATCTGCCGGATCCTTGGATGGACGAATTAATTGAAGTCTGTTTTGACCCCTACCGTTTAGCCGTCGCCGCCGGCGTCGCTGTGGCCCCGGGCGATACCATCCGGTTATTGGAGCGTGCCATCGAGCTCGCCCCGGAGGAAGTGGCGTACCGTTTTCAACTCGGCTGTGCGGCCGAGGCCCAGCGGAATTTTCCACTGGCCCGCGAACACTTCGAACGCTGCACGATCATGGCCCCCGATTTTGCCGACGGTTGGGCTTACTTGAGCGCACTACAGGCCCAACAAGGCGACAACGCTGCGTCCGTGCGCACCGTGTTGGCCGGTCTCGCGCATTGTCCCACCTCCGCGGGACTTCATCTGATGCGCGCGCGCACACTGAAGGAGCAAGGCCAGATCGCCGGGGCCATCAATGAATACCAAGCTTCCATCCATTATCGCGCCAACGAGCCCGATGCCTACGTCGAACTCGGTAACACCCTGATAAGCGCCGGCCGTGAAACCGAAGGCATCGAGCAGATGCGGCGCGCTTTGGAGACTGATCCCGGCGATCCGACGGCGCTGGGCGTCCTCACCTTTTTCGCCATCACCACGGGTGACGAAGCGGAAGCACGACGCTGGTTCAAGCGGATCAATCACCAACCGCGCGTGCCAGCCGCACAAGCGGCGGATCTGCGCGAAATCTATCGGCGGACTTTTGGCCACGACTGGATTCCTGCTGCGACAGAATAATCCTAGAGCATTTCAAATAAAGTTATAGCCGCAAGCGACAAACCAATCGAGGGCATCTTGGGCGGTGACGTGTTACCGATTTAATTGTGATCGTAAATTTTGCCAAATTGGCGTCGTAGGCTTTTTTCG
>JANYFP010000307.1 GCA_025362555.1 Verrucomicrobiota bacterium | reverse complement strand
TAGTGGTGCTCGATTTCCGTGGCTGTTCGGTTGCTTCCGCGCCACGTGAACCGAAGTCGGTTGTTGGCCAACTCACATTCGTAGTGGCGCGTCCACGAGCTGGCGGTGTCATTGGGAACCGTGTGCTGCATCGTGACGAAGTTGCCCACTGAGTCGTATTCGTAGGTCTCGGTGTATTTGCGCAGAGTCTGGTCGGTGATCGGAAAACCTTGGCCGTACACTGGCTCGTTGCCGTCACATGCCGCGTCTCCGCCTTGCGCGCTCTCCCGGCCTTCCGCGAAAATCAGCCGATAAAGCGCATCGTATTCGTAGCGGTTTTTCGGCTCGGCGATTCCTTGGTCGAAGAACACGGGTTTGTATGCTTGATCTTCAACTTCGGCAATGTTGCCGACCGGATCGTAAGTATAGAGCAATTGCTGCACAATGTTCGCGTCGGTCAGATTCGAGCGGCGTCCGGGGAAATCAGCAGCATCGGTCGGACGTGTCGTCCTGATCTGCTTCAATCGAAATGTGACCGGGTCGTATTCGAATTGCGTGAGTGTGCCGTTGCCAAGTTTTAGGAATTCTTTTTGGCCCTTAACATTGTAGCGGATCTCAAGAATTTCATTGGGCTTCGCCGCGTTCACTCCGCCGAGCGGCCCCGCTGGCGTACGGCTGGCGCGGACCCGCAGCCTTTCACTTTGCAACACTCCCCGTCGATTGTAGCTCGGCTCATAGGCCGCCACGCTCGCCGGATCGCGATGCCAGTTATAGTGTAGCTTCGTGCGGTTCAAAGCGTCGTAGGCCGTGATTTGGCGGAACGTTTCGGTTTCGAGCTTTGCGAGCGGATCACTCTGCCAGTCGATCAGTGATTCGGTGGGTTGGTTGTTCAGCCGGCGTTCCACCTCGAGCACGTTTCCTTTGAAATCACGGCGTACCGTTTCGATTAGGCCGCTCGGATCGTAGTGCTGCACCTGTTGGCCAATGGCGTTGGCGGCCTGATCGGTGTCGAGCTGCGGATTCGGAGTTCCCACGGCGTCCGTGGTGTCGCGGTACTCGAATCGTTCGACCATCTGTTGCGCTCCGCCATTGATGCTGAGCCACGCGGCAGTCGGGCGATGCAATGCGTCGTATTCGCTACAATGCAAACGTTGCTCCCCAACAATCGCAGTGTCTGTTTCCTGGCGCTCGTTGAAATCCCACGCAAACATTGGCTTGCCGGCCGCGTCCATCAGCATCCATCGGTTGCCGGCATCCATACTGTGTTGGAAGAGCAGGTTGCCGGCGATGTCGTAGCACGGCACTCGCGGGCCGACGTCGTTGTTCGGGTTGCCCAGCGGACTGAAGTCCCGTGGGACGCGGGGTTCGTCGCGGTCGGGTTTTGCCGGCCAGAGGTATTGCATGACGAGATTTCCGCGAGCATCGCGAACCCAAAGGGGTTTCCCTTCGGCGTCGAGCTTGGTAAACGTGAGGGAGTATTCGTCGCGATACTGTTTCCCGTCGATCAGGCGCGGACCGTTCGGGTCTTCCATCCGGTTGTGCGCAATGGCGATTACTTCGCGACCCAGACTATCGAGAAGAGTGAGCGCAGGCGTGTCTTGATGGACGAGAGTGAGTTTGGCGGCGCGCTTGTCTTCAGCAGAAGCACCGGTCGCGGTGTGTGTCGCATACCACGCATTAGTGGGTTCGTTGATGGTGTCGTTGGCATCGAAGCTGAGCACGTGCCACGGCGACACTTCCATGCGGCTGAAAGTGCCATCTGGCATTTCGGTGCGAACGAGCCGCCCCGCCGCGTCGTAGTACATGATCGGAGTGACCCCGTTGGCTTGCGGCAACTCGCAGCCAAAATCATCGCTGAATGCCGGCTCGTATTGCTTCACCGGCTTGCCCTTATTGTTGAGTACCGTGAGGCCGTTGACGATCCAGCGGAGAGGTGGGTCTGCCGCCGTGCTGGCGGGGTCGGGCTCGGCTTGCATTTTTTTCATCAGCACATTTCCGGTGCCGTCGGAGCATTCGAGAGAGACTTGCAACGGGCTCGTTTCACCTGTCGTGAGTTGCCCCACATGTTGTTCTCGGACGATGGCGCAGGCGCCGGCCATGCGCTGAGCCCAAAAACCGTTTTCATCGCCCAAGTGGTAGACGAAGCGACTGCTGGCGCTGGCGAGCCAGTTGCGTGCTGCTTGCTCATTGAGCGTGTTGCTGGTGCAGAAAGTCACGACGTCGGCGATTGGCGGATTGGCGATCGCGTCCGTGAAGTCATCGAGGTGGTCGCCCTCCCAGCGGCCGTTGATCCATTTTCCCTTGCCGGCGGCAGCGATCACGAGGCCAAAAATATCACAGCGCACTTCGGAGTGGTTGCCGTTGGCATCCACCATTTCGAGCGGGGCGAGGACGCGGTAGTCGAACTGCGCGTTGCCGGTGACTTGATCCACGAAAATTCCGCTGGTGTTGCCCAGGGCGTCCTCGCTCGACTGGACGAAGAGGTCGCGCGAATCATACGTTAGCCTAGTCGTGTTATTGAAAGCGTCGGTGTATCTTTCCGGCAGATAGAAATGCTGGGCGGCGTCAGGCTTATAACCGGCAATGCCGGAGCGGATCCAGTATTCCCCTGCGGCGGGACGACCAAATTGGGCGGTGGCGTCGGCGTCGCTCAGATACCCGCTGATTTTCCACTGGTTCAGCGAGTCCCGCGCCGAGCCGCCTTGAGGCACCGCCTGGTTCAGTTGTCCGTCGGTGAAAACTGCGTCTAGCAATTCTGTCGTTAGAGCCAATTTATACTGTTCGAAACTCAATCCTAACCAGCCGAGCGTTCCGAGATCGAGCGAGCCACTCAGGTCGTCTTTGAAAAAAAGCGTTCTGACCTGCTCGACCAGGCGCTTCGTCGCCGCAGTGTTCTGCGGGAACTGATGGTACCGCTTTGACAGAATCTGCGTGGGGCCTTGATCCGGGATCGTGTCGCTCAAGTGGTAGCTGCGAAGGTCGGATAGATTGAAATAAAATCCCTGCGCCGGTCCGATGCCAGTGAGCTCGTAAGTCTGCACCTCAAAGGGCACACGCAGCCGGTGATGATGGATTGGCGTCGTGCCCAGGGCTGGATTAATGGCGTCCGGAGTGAAGTGGGTTTCATTATAACCCACGTGCCGCTCTTTCTGCGCTTCCTGGATGAGGCTGGCATGGGCGGCTAGTTCGGCATCATCGAATTGTCGCACGCGGGGATAGCCCACGGCCACGGATTGCAAAACATTCCCGAGTTCGTCGAATGAAAGATTGAGCGTGTGAGCGATGCGCGGATCGGGCTCGATCGCGCCACCGCCTTTGGGCAACGCGAGTTCGTAGTGATACGTGAGCGCTTCGCTTTCCGTCACTAGAAAAACGGCATGAAAATTATCTCCCCGGCATTGCAGTCGCTTGATCTGAAAATTGTGCGTGGCGGCGGAGAAGAGGCGAACCGGTGTCTGTATGGATTGCTCCGCCGCGAGGTCATTGACGTCCAGTTCATAGATTTCCTGTCGCAGCATCATGCCTTTGCAAGCGCGCAAGGCTTCCCGCCATTCTCGCGTGGTCAGGTCGGCGGCCAGTTCCGGTTCGGGCAGCGGTTTTTCACGAAACGCATCGGAATGCAGCGCCGGATCCGGGAGGCGATCAGCGAAGGCTTGCGGGAAATATTCTTCTGCGAACTGGCTGAGGATGCGTTGGCGATCGAGCGCTGCGCCGGTATGAAACCAGGTGATGGTCTTGACGGGCGGTTGATACAGCGTCCGGTCCTGCGTGACGAACGGACTGTCGAGGTTGTTCGCCGCAGAACTCCCAAAACTTTCCACGTCGATCTGCTCCACCCGGCCAAAACCGCGGAACTCGCGCTCATCCCCGTCGAAATAACCGTGATGATAACTGTACGTGGAACTGAAGGCCGTGCCCCGCCATTTGTCCCGGACCGTGACCTTGCTGACGCAATGCACTGGGAAGGGGAGGCGCGTAATCCACGGCGTGCCTTTGCGCCGGTCCTGCAGATAAAAGCGCGTGGACGGCGTGTATTCCAGTTCGGTCGTGCCGCCGAGATTGTTGTTCACGCCGATCAGCAGGTGCGGCTTTTCGTGCCTCAGGTGTCCGGCGGGGTCTTCGCTTCCTGCCATCAGGTCGATGTAGCAAACCGGGTGGCGGACATCCGCGGGCAAGTGCGAATTCCACACGAGGCATGCGGTGCCGTTGCCCAACAAATCCGCGACCTGCACGGCCGGGAGATTTTCGGTGGCGACCGGCATCGCCACCTCGAGTGCGTTGCTCAGGCTGTTGCCGCTGCGATTAAAATAAAGCTGTGCGCCGGTGCGGCCAAGGTAGATGAGATCGATCGGTCCGCTGCCGTCGATGTCGGCAAGCCGGAGGCGGCGTGGATCGTAGAGATCAGCATGATCAAAGCGCGGCGAATTCTCCAGGGTGATTTTACGGCCGAAGCGGCCATACCCGAGGTTGGGCCAGTAGCAGACCTGGCCGTTGCGGATGCGCACGAGGTCGGTGAGACCGTCGCCGCACATATCGGCGAGAAAAACCGTCTGCGTGCCGTCTGCGAAAATCAAGTTCGGCCCCGCCTCTTCGTCGAATGACTTTCGGGTACGATTCGCCGCGCCAAAACCGTCATCAGCGAGCGACGGATACCAGGTAAAAACTTCGTCCTCGGTGATGAGCGCATCGGCATGGCCGTCGCCCGTGAGATCAACAAAACGGAGATTGGCATTGTTCCAATCCAGATTCGGGAGTGACGCGAACGGAACGAATCGGGTCCAGCTATCGTCGTCCGCCTGACGTTCGTGAAAACCGGGTGTGGGATTGTTGAAGTCGACCAGGTCAATATCGCCATCGCCCGCCAGGTCCATGAACTGCTGATGCCCTGCGGCAAGCGCGGCCATCGCAGGCTGATTCGCCACGACGCGCATGGCCCCAAACTTCGCATCGCCCAAATTGGGTTTATAATACCACGCGCCGCCTTGCTCAGTCAGGACTCCCGACAATCCTTCGCCATCGAGATCAAGCCATCGATAGCCGGACCCTTGCGTGCCGACCGGAAGATTTTCGAGCTCTTCGGATGCGATGTGGCGGACCGTCGGATCGATCTTCGGTTCGCTATAAGTGAAAGTGACCGGTGGAAACAAGCGCGATTCGTAGATCGCATCGGTGGCAGCGCGTTTTTGATAGGCGCGATGAGTAACGGATTTGAGCACAGTGTAACCGGGCTGCTCGGGGTCGATGAGATCAGTGGGTTCGGCGAAATCAAAATCGGTGGAGCGGACGAGGTAATCAGGCGCGCCCAGTTCGGACTCGAAGTGATGGAACATCAACACGCGCTGGCAGAGACGGTAAGTGCGTACCTCAAAACCGGCGCGGTGGGTGGAGAATGGGTCAGTGCGGGCCAGCCATGGTGCGGTCGGGATGGTAGTGGGCGCCAACCCGGGGTGATTGCCGTAGTCGAATACGACTTCGAACATCCATTGCTGATCCGGGACATCGTCCGGGCCCGGCCACGCGGTGTTCGAGCTGTCGAGGGTAGGGAGGTAGGGCTTCAGGTTGCCATAGCGGATACGTCGGGGATAACAGTTCGCGGTGCGTTGCCCGTCGGTGCGGTTCGATTCCGCGATGCCGCGATTGGCGACCCCGGCTCCGTCTTCCCGCAGGTAGTCGTAACTGGCAACGTTGCCTTTGTCGTCATGCGTTTCGCACACGAACCATTGAAAGATACGCGTGGCGTCGCTCGGATCGGCGATGCGGCTATCATCTGATTTGCCGTACCAAATCGTGAGATTGTCGTGGGTGATAGTTCGCCAGAAAATATTGGCTGGTACGCCCGGTTCGACCCAACGCTCGATCAACATGAACGAGCCTTCGATGCGGGGACGATACCGGCGAACCAGATAAGTTTTGCCGTAAACGATGGTCGCGGCGGGTGGCGGCAGGTGGCCTGCCGCGTCCAGTGACGGGACCAAATCCTCCGCTCCCGCGAGCATGAAGACGTCTGATTCCTCGGAGTCGCGATAGTGCGGTAAACCCTTGTCAGTTTTCCGCGTGATGGCAGGGAGCGAAAGATTCCAGCCTAGGCCGAAGAGTCCATTTCCCGCGCCGGAATCATAGGAAAGAGCCAGTTGCGGACCAAAGCCCGACCGGCCGGGCGAAATCGCGATCGGGATCGTCATCGACCCCGTGCCCGTCACCGGATTGGCGGTGAATTTTTCCCCGATGCTCTTGATGGCACCGCCGCCTTTGGGGAGTGACAGACTCGGCGCCGCTACACCAAACGATTTTTCTGTTGCCCCCTGTTTCTTGTTATCCTGTGCGGTGCCGGCATTCATCGTGAGATAATTTTTAGTTCATCCTAACGAAGAGGTAAAACGTCAGCGGCGATTCCGATGGATTGAATTCCCGGAGAAACTTTCATACGAACTCCACTTTTTTAGCGTTCTGGAGACGCCGGTTGATATCACACGAATGCGGCGAAGTGACGTGGAGCCGCTTTCTCATGGGGTCACCCTTGTTTCAGGTGAGGCGAGCGCAAGCGTCAATCGAGTGATTAGGGAACTCTCCCCATTCGCCCGTTGAAATTATACTGTGTCGAAACGGCGAGCAGAGTCGGTTCGGAAGCTCCACCAAAAAAACTCGTGGGGGTCTTCTGATCGCGAGAGCCACTTCTTCTTGCTTAACGCAGCAGGAAGTCCTTTGCGGTGGGTTATGAAGAACCCACCCGACAACCATAGCGTGGTGCGGGCCAGATGCCAAACGCGCGGCCATTTTGCGATAATCGTCACTGAGCAGTTTCTCGGTTGTGAATATTGCTTCGATAAAACTTAGATGAGAAACCGCTAATCTACGTTAATTGTCACTAATCAATAAATTCATAGGGAACTGAATTCAAAAATGGTTCACCTGATCAGTGAAAAGAGAATTGCGGCACGAAATCCAAAGATTGCCTACATTAGCGCCGATTAGCGAAAATTAGCGGTTAACCAACTGCGGAATTTAAGGTGCTTTGTTCTGCGATTTTCAAAATTGGTCTTCACTATCGGAAAATCCTGAAGTCCTAATGATCGTGTATTTGCCGAACTTATTACAGCCCGCTGGTCGGGGCGGCGAGATTCGAACTCGCGACCTCTACGTCCCGAACGTAGCGCTCTACCAGGCTAAGCTACGCCCCGATTTCCAGCTTTGGGTCGTTTAATAATACGCCAGTAAACGAGGTCGAAAACCAGGTGGTGGCAAATTGAAATTAGGCGCAAATCTTGTCTTTTCGGGCGACGAAAAACGACTCGAGCAGGTCTCTCACTTGCAGAAAATACGGCTAACAATCCTTGTTGAAAACACCACGAGGCTCGCACGAATTCAGGCCTGCTTGCGCTGGAGGGTCGGGCCATCCACCCAGATGGCCGGAATCGTGGTGGTGGAGGGATGCTCCGGCACGCCGCAATCATTGCGGTGCAGCGCTGCAATCAAGAGTTCCACTCCGCGGGCCCCGAGCAGGGCCGGTTGCAAATCCAGTCCGGCACAGGGCGCGGAGTTGCTCGTGATATTCAGGCAGCAAAATCCGTGAGTCTCTGGAATACGGGCGCCACTTTCTTGCATCCATTCCATCACCTCAGCCCGATGACAGAGCACCGCATCGGGACGCTTGGCCTTAAACCAGCGCATAAAAGTTTTGCGATCGAGTTCGGGCAATACCAGCGGAGGCAGCGCTTCCTTTTTCGAATGATGCTCGTGATAAGTATGGAATGCGGCCTCCCAACGGTGAAGGAGCCGGGCATCATGCGGCGCTTGCAGCACGAGCCCAAGCCGATGGTAACCCATTTCATGGAGTCGCTGCACCGCGATTACCATCGAGCGATAATGATCAGAGCAGACCGCGTGAAGTGCGGGGCGCTCAATCAAGTAATCCGTGTAGACCCCGGCAAAGTGCGACCAATCGAGTCCGCTCAAATCCGCTTTGTTGGCAATGGGGAGAAGCAGCAGTCCGCGAATTCCGCGGGTTTGCAAAATGGTGTCCAGTCGGGTGTCGGAAATTCCATTCGTGCCGGTCACAATGGTTTCGGCTTTGAAGCCCAACTCCGCCGCGCGCGCGCTCGCTCCGCGAACGACTTCGCGATGGTAGCGGTTCGAACTGGCCGGCCGGTTGTCGGGTCCATCGAGGTCGAGAATCGCCAGCACTCCGCGAAAGGTGCCGGAGCGGGCGCGTCGCATTTCCGACATCAGTGCGCCGGCGAGGGGATTGGGGCGATAGCCGGCGGCTTTGGCTGCTTTCTGCACGCGTCGGCGCGTGATCGCGTTAACTCGGGGCGAATCGCGCAACGCTTCAGATACCGTGGTGTGCGACAAACCCAGAGTTCGGGCGATCTCGCGGATGGAAGTAGCAGGCATGGGAGGGGGTGCTCTTACTGTAAGAATTGAAAACGAAAATTATTCGTCTGGCCAGTGGGAAGTTGTCCGAGATCAGCTGGTGGCCGGAATGGTTTAAGTTTTTGCCATGCATTTGTCCTGAATGCTTTCTCGGTTACTGGTCGCGCGGTCTGCGGTTCACGCGCTACAGCGGAGAGATTGGTTCACCGGCGATTCCGTTTCGGCGGGATTAGCGCATTGGGGATTTCTGGTAAACAAGCTCCTCCAGTCGGAATCGTATTCGGCCCGTTTTGCGTTAGACGTCGCGGGAACGAAGGGTGTGTTTTTCGCTAAGGAGTTCACCGGGAAAATTACCGTGAAAAACAACTCAGTCCTGCTGGCGGATGACAGCGGCGTCGAGTGGCGGGATGGCAATCGTGCGAACCACACTTTGCCCATTGAGCAAGTTGCTGCCGTGGATTTTTCCCAGCGGAATCCTCACCGTGCGATCGGTGTGATTGAGGATGAAGAGAAAACTTTCGCGCGCCGTGCGGCGCACTGAAACTTCAACTCCGGTCGGGGCCTTCAAGATTGGCCGCACGTTCGCCGCCTGGGTAACCCTGGTGAGCAACGTGTCGAGCCCGGGGCCATCGAGTCGGGTGCCGAGATAATAGGCGGTGCCTTTGCCGTGCGGATGACGCGTGATTGCCGGGCGGCCGGAAAAGAAATCGCCCGTGTAGGTGGCGAGAACTTCGGCCCCTTCGACGTGGAGGAGGTCGCACCAGTGGTCACAGGTTGCTTTTATTTTGGGTTGCGTGAAGCGCACCCCGTTGCTCCGACCGTCGGGATAGGGCACCCATTCCTCAACCCACAGACCCAGTGCTTCGCGGAGCAACGCCGGATAGCCGCCGAGCATCACGTGTTCGTTTTCGTCCACGATGCCTGTGAAATAAGTGGCGAGCAGGGTGCCGCCGCGCGCGACATACGAGGTGAGATTGGCCGCGTCGGGTGCGGATAATAAATAGAGGGCCGGAGCCAAAACGAGATCGTAGCGGGTGAGATCTGCGCTGGGGTGCACAAAATCGACTCCGAGGTTTTGCGTGTAGAACCAACTGTGCAGGGTTTGCGCCCAAACCGCGTAGTCGATGCGGCCGGGTTTTGATTCCAGCTCGACGGCCCACCAGGCGTGCCAGTCAAACACGATCGCGACGCGGTTGTGCACGAGTGAGCCCGCGACGGGCGCCAGTTTTTCCAATTCGCTGCCAAGCGCTTTCATTTCCGCGAAGACCCGGCTTTGTGCCGGAGGGATATGTTGCAGAAACCCGCTGTGGAATTTTTCCGCCCCGGCTTGAGATGCACGCCATTGGAAAAACATAATGCCATCCCCGCCGCGAGCGAGGGTTTGCAGACTGCCGAGTCGCATCTGACCGGGACGTTTGGGCAAATTGGTCGGACGCCAATTCACGGCAGAGGGAGCCTGTTCCATGAGGACGAATGGCCGATCCGGTTTCAGGGAACGCATCAAGTCGTGTCCAACAGCACCGGCGTGTCGGGCCGCGACTTCATCCACAGGATCGGGATAGCTATCCCAGCCGACGTAGTCGATTTCCGCGGCCCAACTCCGGTAATCGAGCGGTTTGAAAAACCCCATGAAGTTGGTCGTGATCGGAACGTGCGGGGTCGTGGCGCGCAGAATGGCTGCTTCCATGCGATAGAGCGCGAGGAACGCGTCGCTGGTGAAGCGCTTGAAATCGAGACACTGCGTGGGATTGCAGTGATAGGGAGCTTTGCGCGGCGTGAGAATCTCCTCCCATTTTCCATAACCTTGACTCCAGAAAGCGGTGCCCCACGCGTGGTTCAAGGCCGCGAGAGTTTTGTAGCACTCCGCGTAACTCGGGCGAGCTTCCTTTCGTAATACAAAAGCATGCGGCTACTCGCCTTCATTACGACTTCCGCTTAGGGTGGAACGGCGTGCTCAAAAGCTGGGCTGTGGCCAAGGGTC
>JANYFP010000301.1 GCA_025362555.1 Verrucomicrobiota bacterium | reverse complement strand
GCATCGAATTTTCCGGCCTTCCGAAATTCAGTCGAAAAACAGATCCACCGTTTGCTCACGGATTGAGACACGATCACATTTTTGGGTTAATTTTATAAGAAACCTCCTCGAAAAACACCGGTATGCGCCGGAAGCCAAGTTTCAAGGAGAAACCCGCGCCCACCACGCTGCAAATTTTATTGGAGAACCGTGAGCATCTGACTTCTATGCCTGCTACTATGCTCATCCCGTTACCCCGCCTCTCGATGTCCCTGCTTGCCATGACCGCGCTCACCGCCGGTCTATTTGCCCAAACCCCCTCCGGCCCGAAGGTCGATTTCCCCGCACCCAGCCCTACCGCCACACTTAAACAGCGCGTCGGTCTCACTGATATCGAAGTGACCTACTCCCGTCCGGGAGTAAAGGGTCGCACTATTTTTGGTGGCCTCGAACGCTGGGGTGAGGTCTGGCGTGCCGGTGCCAACTCCGCGACCAAAGTCACTTTCAGTACGCCGGTAAAAATCAACGGTAATGCCATCCCCGCCGGCACCTATGGTTTGTTCGCGCTGCTCGGTCAGGATGAATGGAAAGTCATCTTCAATAAAGTCCCGGATCAATGGGGTGCCTATAAGTACGATGCCAAAGACGACGTCCTGCGGGTCTCCGCCAAACCAGTCCAACTAGCCAACTTGATCGAAACCTTCACCATTGATCTTAACGACCTCCGCGACGAGTCCGCCACCCTCAGCCTCAGCTGGGAAAAAACCCGCGTATCAGTGAAGCTTGAGGTCGATGTCACCTCCACCCTCGTGCCGCAAATCGAGGCGGTGATGGCCTCCGACGAGAGCAAAAAACCGTATGTGCCGGCTGCGATGTTTTACTATGAGCACAACCTCGACCTGAAGAAAGCCGTCGCATGGATGGACGCCGCCATCGCCGCCCAGCCGGACGCGTTCTACTTTGTTTATCGCAAGGCCCTCATCCTCGAGAAAATGGGCGACAAGGCCGGAGCGAAGGCCACCGCGCAAGCCTCGCTCGATGCCGCCAGCAAGGCGAGCGGTGCGATCAAAGACGAATACACCGCTTTGAACCAAGCGATCCTCGCTCGCCTGCACTAAGCGGACCAACGATCCACTCGGACCACTTCCTCTCTTCGAGTGAAGTGGCTCCGATGAGTGGAGCGGGTTGACCCAACCCGCTCGGACTTTCCGCCCTCTCCCACCTGCGCCTTGAAGGTCAAGCGCTCCACCTTCCACTGAATCGTTCTGTTGAAGGCCCATCGCACCCGATGCGCGGGGTGACCTACACGCGAGAGCGGCTTGCGGTCGTGCCGCTCCCCTGTTTGCCTTCGAAACTTCCGCGTCCGTCTCAGCGTCTCCGCGTTCGCTGATTTCCCCGCGCCCCTTTCCCGAGTACAAAATCGATCAACCTCATGCTTCCCTTGTTTCGCCGAACCCACCTCGTCTTGTTTGCCGCTCTCGCCGCCGGGAGCCTCGCGCGTTTGTCGGCGGCCCCGCCACTGCTCACCCCCGCCGGGATCGCCCAGGAATTACGCAGCTTCCAGGAAATGGGCACCGTGCTCCACATCGGCGCGCATCCCGACGATGAAAACACCCAACTCATCACGTACTTCTCCCGCGGCCGCGGCTATCGCACCGGCTACCTCTCCATCACGCGAGGCGACGGCGGACAAAATGAGCTCGGGCCCGATTTCGACGAGAAACTCGGTGTCGCCCGCACCCAGGAATTACTCGCGGCACGGCGACTCGACGGCGGCCGCCAGTTCTTAACGCGCGCCATCGATTTCGGTTTTTCCAAAACGCCCGAGGAAACCCTGCAATTCTGGAACCACGAGGCCGTCCTCGCCGACGTCGTGCGCGTCATCCGCCAGTTTCGCCCGGACGTCATCATCACGCGCTTCCCCATCCCACCCGGCAGTGGCGGCCACGGTCATCACACCGCCTCCGCCATCCTCGCCGTCGAGGCCTTCAAACTGGCCGGCGATCCCGCAGCCTATCCGGACCAGATTGCCCAAGGCCTGACCCCATGGCAACCCAAACGCATTGTCTGGAATATTTTTGGCCCGGGACGTGGCACCGGCGGACTGACCGGACCCACATTCCAACTCGACATCGCCGGCACCGATCCTGTCACTGGCGAAACTTTTGGCACCATCGCAAACCGCAGTCGCGGCATGCACAAGACCCAGGGACTGGGCGGATTCTCCGGTCAAACCGGCACCGGCCCGAACGTCCAGACCTTCATGCTGCTGGCAGGCGAAGCTCCTTTGCCGGGCGATCCGACCCGGACAAACACCACGCCGGCCGCAGCCAGTAATAGTGCAGTGGATTTGATGGACGGCATCGATCTCAGCTGGAACCGCATTTCCGGCGGGGCGGAAATCGCCCGCCTCGCCAAAAAAGCCAGCGACCAATTCAAGCCCGACAATCCCTCAGCCTCTGCGCCCGCGCTCCTGGCGATTCGCGCCAAACTCGCCAACCTGCCAAATACTCCCCTGATCGAGGATAAACGCGGGCAACTCGACCGGCTCATCCAGTCCTGCCTAGGCTTGACCGTGGAAACTACCGTGAGCCAGGCCGAGATCGTGCCCGGAGAAAGCATCAAGCTGCACTACGCGATGACCCTGGAAGCAACCAACGTGACGGTCCGACGCACCGCCGTACAAAGCAGCTCGTTGATCAAACTGGATCTCGGCGAATCACCCGTCCGCACCCTCCCCGGCGGCGCCGTAACCACCGGCGAGTTCACCGCCGTCCTGCCCGCGTACGCGACCCTCACTCAACCCTACTGGTTGCGCGACGACTGGAGCGCCGGCGTTTATCACGTCACCGATCCCACCCTGATTGGCCGCCCCGAAAATCCGCCCTCCGTCACTCTCGAACACGTTTTCGAAATCAACAACCAGACGTTCGTCATCACCGACGAACCGGTCCAGGTGACCTCGGATGCCCAGGGCGAGCACGACCGTCGCATCGATGTCATTCCCCCGGTTTCGCTCCAGTTTGAATCGGAAATAGTTCTGTTTTCCCCGGGAAAATCCCGCCAAGTCGTCGTCGAAATATCCGCAACCCGTCCCGAACAAGCGGGCGTTCTTCGCCTGGAAACGCCGGCGGACTGGCTCGTGGAACCGGCTACCCGAAAATTCCACCTGACCACTTTGGGAGAAAAAGCCCGCTACGCTTTCACTGTCACCGCCCCGGCGCAGCCAGGCTCGGGCCGACTCACCGCCACCGCCGAAATCGGAGGGAAACGTTACTCCAACCGCCGCCAGGAAATTCGCTACGAGCACATTCCATTACAACTCCTGCAGCCCACCGCCCGCATCCGGGTGGCCAGTTTTAACCTCGCGATCCGCGGCCATACGATCGGCTATTTGCCCGGCGCGGGCGACGGCGTCGCCGAGTGTCTCGAACAGATGGGCTACGTCGTCAAAAAAATGACCGGCGCCGATCTCGTGCCGGAAAAACTAAATACCTTGGATGCCGTCGTGATCGGAGTGCGGGCCTTCAATGAACGCACCGATCTCTCCGCTAACCTGCATGAACTTTTCGCCTACGTCGAAAACGGCGGCACCGTGATCGCCCAGTACAACCGCCCAAACAATCTTCTGACCGGCACCCTTGCCCCGTATTCACTCTCGATCCAGGGATCGGCTCCGCAGTTACGGGTCACCGATGAGAAATCGCCCTTCACGTTCCTGCTGCCGGATCACGCCGCGTTAAACACGCCGAATAAAATCACCGCAGCCGATTTCGAAAACTGGTTCCAGGAACGCGGCGCGTATTTTCCCAGCACGTGGGACGAAGCCCACTTCGAATCCATTCTCGCCTTCAATGATCCCGGCGAAGCCCCCCTCAAGAGTGGCGTGCTGATCGCACGACACGGCAAAGGATTTTACGTCTACACCAGCCTCGCCTTCTTCCGCCAACTGCCCGTGGGCGTGCCCGGCGCCTATCGTTTGTTCGCGAATCTCGTGTCACTCGGTAAAGAAAATCCTCCGGCCCTTAATCAAATCAAAGCCGATCCATCACACCAGTGAGTTTCTTGGTTCAACGCCAGCAGCTAGGACCCAGCGTTTATGAATAAGCCGTCAGATTATCCGATCACGGAAAACGCGCCTGACGAAGCCACTGGCCTCCCTGGCATCCGGGCGTGGCGCACCGTCTACTGGATCGTATTCGGAATATTCGTTCTGTGGATTAGTCTGCTGACCTGGCTCACGCAGTATTATACCGCGTGAACTTCGTCGATTATCTCGTCCTCATTGGGGTCATGCTTGGCATCGCCATCTACGGCATGTGGCGCACGCGCGCACGCAGCGATCTGCACACCTACCTCAAGGGTGAAGGCCACACGCACTGGCTGACGATCGGCCTCTCCGTCATGGCAACGCAGGCCAGCGCCATCACGTTCCTCTCCACGCCAGGTCAGGGTTACGAAAGCGGCATCGGTTTCGTCCAAAACTATTTTGGCGCACCCATCGCCCTCATCATCATCGCCGCCGTCTTTCTCCCCATTTATCGCCGGCTGAAAGTTTATACGGCCTACGAATATTTGGGGAAACGCTTCGACTCAAAAACCCGCCTCCTTGGCGCGGGTCTGTTTCTGATCCAGCGCGGACTCGGCGCGGGCATCACCATCTACGCTCCCGCCATCGTGCTTTCCACCGTCATGGGCTGGCGGCTCGATCTCACCATCGTTTCCAGCGGCCTGCTCGTCGTCGCCTACACGGTCAGCGGCGGCAGCGCCGCCGTGAACCTCACTCAAAAATATCAGATCGGCGTTATCTTTATCGGCATGTTCGCCGCCCTCGTGGTTCTATTGGTAAAACTCCCGGCCGGACTCGGTTTCAGTGACGCCCTCGCTGTGGCGGGCGGTTTTCACAAACTGGAGGCCGTCGATTTCTCCCTCGACCCTAACCGGCGTTACACGATCTGGTCCGGCGTGCTCGGCGGCATGTTTCTCGCCCTCTCCTATTTCGGCACCGACCAATCGCAAGTGCAGCGTTATCTCACCGGCACGTCGCTCCGCGAGAGCCGACTCGGCCTGATGTTCAATGCCGTTTTCAAAATCCCCATGCAGCTTTTCATCTTGCTGCTGGGTGCGCTGGTTTTTGTTTTCTACCAATTTGAACGGCCGCCGGTTTTCTTTAACCAATCCGCCTGGAGCTACGCCGCCGCTCACGGCTCAGGTGAAAAACTCCACCAACTCGAAACCGATTTCAACTCCGCCCACGCCGAGAAGCAGTTCCACGTCCAAGCCTGGCTCGCCGCGCGCCACGCCGGCGATTCAGCCGCCGCCGAGACCGAGCGCGCCGCCGCCCTCACCGCGAACGTCCGCACCGAAGCCGCGCGGGTCGCCACCAAAGCCGTGTTGCGAGCCGCCGATGCCAAAACGATCACCAACGACTCTGACTACGTATTCATCACATTCATCCTCTCCTACCTCCCGCATGGACTCATCGGCCTGCTCGTCGCCGTAATTTTCGCCGCCACGTTTTCCTCGAAAGCCGGCGAACTCAACGCCCTCGGCTCAACCACCGTCGTCGATTTCTACCGCCACGTCATTAAAACCGACGCCACCGACCGACACTACGTCGTCGCGTCAAAATGCTTCACCGCACTGTGGGGTTTCATCGCCATCGGTTTCGCGCTGTTCGCTACGTTGGCCGAAAATTTAATCCAAGCGACCAACATCATCGGCTCCATCTTCTACGGCGTCGTGCTCGGACTGTTCCTCATTGCATTCTTCCTTAAGAAAATCGGTGGCACCGCCGCGTTCTGGGCCGCAGTCATCGCGCAGACGCTGGTTTTCATTTTCTATTTCTCACTCACCATTTCCTATCTTTGGTACAACTTCATCGGCTGCGCGCTCTGCATGACACTCAGTGTGATCATCCAAGCTTTCCTTCCGCGCATCACGCCAAGCGATGCAGCCAATCACTCTTCATGACGAAATTCTTTTCACCTGTAGGGCTGCCGCTTGCGGCACGCCATGCCGCGCTCGCCGGAGGGCACGGCGCAAGCACCGGCCCTACAATTTCTGAGACCTCTGGAACATTTCGCGGATACGGCTTCGCCCTGACATCTTTCCGTTCGCGCTCATTCGCGTAATCCGCTGAAATTCTTCTTCTGATGCCATCCCCCATCATTTGCTTCGGCCAGCAGCCCTGCGGCTTTTTCCCGCGCCGGTTTCTCTACGCGAAATTTGTCACCGCCCGCCGGCTCCAAGCCGAAATTGGCGGCGAGATCGTGTTCTTTCTTCACGACAGCGACCACGACTGCCGTGAAACGCAAACCACGTTGCGCCACCGCAAGACTGACGCGCCCTTCACACTCAACTTCACTTTCGCGAATAAACTGCAGCGAAAATATTCACCGCTCTTCCTTAAACGCATCCCCGCTGACTGGCAGGCAAACACCGCGCGCCAACTTCCCGTCTACGTCGATCAGCGCTGGGTCGATGCCTTCAAGCAGACGACCGCCACCAACACCGCCGATTTTTGCCTGGAGATGTATCGTCGCATGGGCCTGCTCGACGGCATCCGCGTCGTCCGCTCCGGCGATCCCACCGTGCGCGCGGCGGCCTGCGAAGTGAGCGACTGTTTCGTCGATGTGCCACACGAAGGTGAAATTGTTCGCGCCCGTTTACTCGACGGAGCGTTCAAGTTGCACGAGGGCGGTGATTCCTACGTCACACTGCCGCCCGCGCCTTTCACGAAGGAACAAATCAGCCCGACGCGTGAGAGCCGGTTGCGTTGGATGCAATCCGTGCTTCACTGCACCCACTACATCGCCGGTGCCGGCGAGCAAGCCTACCTCAACCCCGCCGATGCCCCCGAAATCACCTTTGTTAAACGTGACCCCATCGACCGCTCCGATGAAGCCTACACCGAAATCGAAAGCTAGAGTTGTCCGCGCGGCGTCCGCCCTGCAGTCGGGGAAAAAACCCGCGTCGCTTCTCGTCTTCGGCGCGCACCCGGATGACATTGAATTCGGTTGCGGTGGTATCGTCGCTCGCGAAACCAACGCTGGTCGCTCGGCGCATTTCGTCATCTGTTCACGTGGTGAAGCGGGCACCCATGGAACTCCCGCCGAACGTACGGTCGAAGCGCAAAAAGCCGCCGCGCTCCTCGGCGCGACCTTGGAATTTGTCGCCCTCGACAGCGATGCCCACCTCGAAATTCGTTCCGCGCACGCCATCACGCTCGCCGGCATCATCCGGCGCACCCAGCCAACCATTGTCCTCGCTCCAACTCACGAGCAAAATCAGCACCCCGACCACTGGCGTCTCGCGCAACTCGTCCGCGATGCCGCCCGCCTCGCGCGCTATGGTGGCCTCGCCGAATTAAAGACCCTGCCGCCTCACAGCATCGGCCAACTCTTTTTCTACGCCATCACGCCGAACGCGGAGCCGGCCGGAGTTCAGCCGGTGCTGATCGATCTCTCGGCCCCGGAGGTGATCGTCTCGTGGATCGCCGCGATGGAAGCCCACGCCTCGCAATTGAAAACCCGCAACTACGTCGAAGTGCAACTCGCCCGGGCCCGCGTCCACGGCAGTCGCTGCGGTGCCACCGCCGCGCAAGCCCTGTATCCGAATGACGCCCTCGTCTTTGATTCGCTCGCGCCACTCGCGCGTGGTGCGCGCCATTTCTAAATGACCGCCCCGCGCCCCCTCAAAATCGGCATCACCTGCTATCCCTCCGTCGGGGGCAGCGGAATTCTCGCGTCGGAACTGGGCGAGGAACTGGCGCAGCGCGGACACGAGATTCACTTCATCAGTTACGAGCAACCCTTTCGCCTCCCCACCGGTCCGCGCGTATTTTTCCATCCGGTCGTCGTCAATAGCTACGACTTGTTCAAGTATCCGGATTACACGCTTCCCCTCTCCGTCAAGATGTCGGAAGTCAGCCGCGACTACGCACTCGACGTGCTCCACGTCCACTACGCCGTGCCGCACGCCACCGCCGCGTTCCTCGCTTGCTCAATGTTGCCCGCCAACCAGCGGCCGAAAGTCATCACCACCCTGCACGGCACCGACACCACTCTGCTCGGCCGCGATCCGGGTTATGGTCCTGCCATCCGCCACGCCCTGGAACATTCCGACGGCATCACCACCGTCTCGGAATTCATGCGCCAAGAGACCGTGCGTCTCCTCGGCATCAAACGGCCCATCGAAGTGATCCACAATTTTTTCGAACCGCATCCCGCCACCCGCGCGCGAGCCGAGGTGCGCCGGGAACTCGGTCTGGCTGACGACGAGGCCCTGCTCCTTCACCTGTCCAATCTCCGCGCCCTCAAACGCATTGATCTGCTGCTTGAAACCGTCTCCCGCCTCCGTGATCACGCCCGGTTCAAACTCGTGGTCTTAGCCGGCGACAGCTTCACGCCATTCGTTGAAAAAGTGCAGCAGCTCGGTCTCGAAAATCATCTCGTAGTGCGCGAACGCGTGAGTGACATCGAGAATTACCTGCAAGCCGCCGATGTCGGCCTCTTCACCTCGGAGACCGAAAGTTTTTGTCTGAGCATTTTGGAATTAATGAGTGTCGGCTGCCCAAGTGCCGCGTTTGCGGTCGGCGGAATTCCCGAAGTGACGGTGACCAACGAGACCGGCCTGCTCGTTCCGTTTGGCGACACGACCGCGCTGGCCGAAAGCATTCGCGGACTACTAAACGATCCGCCACGCCGCGCCGCGCTCGGCACCGCCGCGCGGCAACGCGCCCGCGACCATTTTTCCGCCGCCGCCATTATCCCGCGCTACGAAGCGCTCTATCGGCAAGTGTGCGGAAAGTGACGCAGACGGAAACTCCGGCGTAGAATCAGCGAGGGAGGATCTCAGCTGGAAGCGAGCTTGCGACACCGGCCGAGCTCGACCCAAGCGCAAATCAAAGCACTCGCAGTCACGCCTGCTGATACCAAACGTCCAATACTTTTACCCGAAGGTCGCAAAGCACGCAGAGCTATCTCCCATCAGCCTAGGGAAACGCTGATTTAATCTGATCATGATCGGAGACCGAGGGGAGACAGGCATG
>JANYFP010000204.1 GCA_025362555.1 Verrucomicrobiota bacterium | reverse complement strand
GTCCGAAATCACTGCGAAACAGCGCTTGAATCCGTCTGGGATCAGTGGTCTTCAAAAAATCAGCCAGGCCATTTTGCAACGAACGCAGCTGGCTGAGCATTTCGACATTCGACGAATCTTCCGTAAACGCGGCGATGATCTCCAAGATATTGGCGCGCTCTTCCTCGCTGAAGATATTCTCGACGGCTACGATCTCCTCGGCCGGTTCGGGAGCCGTGAGCAACGCCAAAATCTGGTCGGCCTTCGCCACGCATTCCGCATTAGGCGCATGTTGTTTTGCCCGCTCCAATTCCGCGAAGGCCTCCCGAATCGCGCCCGCCCGCAGCAGCTCTTCGCTCTTCACGATCGAGGCCTGAAAAGCGTCTCCGTTCTTCGGGACGCTCTTGGCCGCAACCGCCGCCGGCTTCTGCGAAGGATATTGCCGGACCAGTTCCTGCGCGTCGTTCACCAATGTATTGCTGATTCCCCTGAGCCCGGCCTCGCGCACGATGTCATCAAGAGAGTCAAAGATAACGTGGGACGCGACCCGGTTCTCCATGATAAAATTTCTCAAATCGAACTCGGCAAATCCCGGTGTGGTGGAATCCAGCAGCATCGTCCGGAGCCAGGCCGACCAAGCGGGTGGCTCTGCGAGGCCGGCTTGGCTGGCGACCGTCGAAATCTCACTCGACGCAGAAACGGCCGCTGGCGGCGCTTTTTCCGGCAATGCTTGCTGACAGAGCAGCGCGACCGTCTCACTCGCGAGGGCGTAGCCAGCAGGCGCCAGGCTGCGCGCGAGCAATCCAAAATCGGCCGGTAGCGCATTCCAGCACCACACCATGGGGGAATTAAAAGTAATCCCCTGCTCTAGGTGGGAGCGGTTGAACACCGTCAGCTCAGCCAGGCCCTCGGCGGCGGCAGTCGTGTATTCGATCCGGGGAAGCGTCGAGAAAATGGACTTCAAGTCGGCAGGTTCGGCTTCGGCAATTTGCACGCGGACGGTTTCCTCGTTGCGATGGATTTCCTGGATGCCCTCGTAAACCGCCAGAGAATCCAGCAACCGGTCCGTGTCGCCGCCAAAAAATACCCGCGTCGTCTCCTGCGACGAAAAACTGAACTGCGGAGCCGCCACGCCATCAAACGCGACTGCGCGAAAAAGCTCACGTCGGCGAACCTCGTTGTACTGTTCGTCGAACCAACGGGCTCCCGCCGCTCCGATCTCCCGCGTCTTGGCCGGATGAGCCACCGCATCGGCTGCCCGTTCCGCCAATTCCTCCGGCGAACGATAGACGAGACAATCTCGCTGGTCGGTAAAGAAGCGATCAAAGCCCGATTCCGGGGTGAGCCAGTCCGTCAGGAGAGCTCCTCCCGCCGACAAAATCTCCAAAATGCGCAGATTAAAATCACCATTGAGACTCGCATTGAAACCCAGCAACGACGAGCCGTAGAAGCTCAATGCCTCCGTCTGCGATAGACCGATGGCTTCAACGGGAAGATTGCGCTGTTTGAGCGTTTCCAAAAGACGTGTCCGCCGCGGATGATATTTTCCCGCCTGTCCGACAAACGCGATCCGTGAAGCCCGCGCACCGCGGACCCGCGCCGCGCGGACCGCAGCATCGGCATGCGGAAAAGTGAGTCCGGGCAACCAGAAAATATTTCGAAAACCAGCGGCGTGAAAAAATGCCGCATGATGCCGGTCATAAAGTAAAATACAGCGATCAAACGGCTCCGACGCCATGTAGCGCAGCGTACCCAACAGCGGCGAATTCAGATGATGAGTGTCCGCGATCAGCAAAACTTTGGGGCACGAAAACGCCGCTAGATTCGAAGGCAAATTCCGCCAGCTCGCGTCCACCAAACAAACGACGACATCCGGCTGCTGGCCCGGCGGAAGCTTTGCCGCAATCGCCGCGAGATCATAACGCCCCACCGGCGTGAGCAATGAATGCACGCGACCATCGGGCGTACGTCGGTCCGGCCAATCCGGACCGCAATTCACCTGGCTGTCACTGAGCACCGGCGGAAGCATATAACTTCCCGGACTCCCAGTTGCGAAAAGCACATTCATTGCCCACCAAATGCAAGTTTTAGGCCCACTCAGCGCCATCAAACACAAGTGGCTAAATATCTCTTACTTAAACGATTTTTAGCAAAGAGGCATCGAGTGGAATGGCCCTTACGGACAGTCTATTACCGTAACCGGAAAAAATTACCTCCCTTGGCCAACGAGGATTGAGTGCACGATCCGTGGACCCGACCGTGCCACCACAAACGATCGAGTCCTTTCTGAAACCGCAGCCGAAAGCACCTGCCCCCTCAACCCGCTCCGATCGAGCATGCGGCTGATCGCCCCCACTGCCCGATCGAGGTCAACGCGCGCTGAGCGACAAATTCCCCGATCGCAAGGCACGCGGTCGCGCCCGGACTGGGCGCATTGATCACATGGAGCGCACCTTCGCGCTCCACGAAGTGAAAATCTTGCATGAGCGTTCCATCGGGCAGCATGGCTTGCGCCCGCACGCCACTCATTCCTGGTTCGAGATCCGCGACCTGGACCGCCGGAACCAATCGCTGAAGCGACGCACAAAACTTTTCCTTACTGAATGAACGCACCACTTCATCCCACGCCATCGACCGGTGCCGCCGCATGAATTTCCACAAGCCACCGTACGTGACCGCATCGAACAAATCACCGGGACGCAGTTTCCATTTCGAATATCCCTCGCGCGCCATGGCGAGCACGGCATTCGGACCGGCCTCGACGCCGCCCTCAATCATCCGCGTGAAATGTACTCCAAGAAAAGGGAAGGAAGGGTCCGGCACCGGATAAATTAAATTCTTCACCAAATGCTGCGCGGACGCCCGTAGTTTGTAATACTCCCCGCGAAACGGCACAATGCGCGCCTCGCGCGCCTCACCCGCGAGCGCGGCGACCCGATCGCTATGCAGACCGGCGCAATTGATAATAAAGTCCGCCGAAAAATCCCCCGCCGCCGTCTGAAGTGCCCAACGCTGACCATTGCGCTCCGCGTGAAACACCTCCGCATTCGTGCTCACCGTGCCCCCTTGTTGCTCAAGTTCGCTTCTCATCGCGGTGCAGACGGCGCGATAGTCCACAATTCCCTCTTCCGGCACGTGCACTGCCGCAATTCCCGCCGCGTGCGGCTCAATCTCCCGCAACGCTTCTTGCCCGAGCCAGCGCAGGCCGCACAGGCCATTTTGTTCGCCCCGGTCTAACAACGTTCGCAGCCGAACAATCTCTTCCGCATTGGTCGCAATCACGAGCTTGCCACAAATGTCGTGTGCAATCCCGTGCTGCTCACAAAAGGCGACCATCCGCCGAATACCCGACACCGCCAACCGCGCTTTAAGGGAACCCGGCTTGTAATACAAACCCGCGTGCAACACGCCGCTGTTATGCGTGCTCTGGTGACGCCCTACCTGGCCTTCTTTTTCCAACAACTGAATCTCCGCACCAGCCGAGAATCGCCGCAATTCGAGTGCGGTGGCCAGGCCGACCAATCCTCCGCCAATGACAACAAATTTCACGGATTGAGCCTTCCCGCAGGTCGGTGGCGAAGTCGAACCGCAAATGCGAAAGTCGATAATTCAAGATGAAGTACGCCAGGCATGGAATGGAAATTTAGTTGCGACGCCGTACCCACCATCACACTGGCGCCCGAGTGAGTAATCTTGCATAAAATTCCCGCAAATCCCGACAACACCATACGCCGGCCGACTCATCGGTGGCGGGTTGCTGCGATAACAAAACCGAGTGCACGCCGGCGTTCAATCCCGCAGCCACGTCACTGGGCATATCGCCAATCATCCAGGTCTCAGCCGGATCCAAAGAATACTTTTCCATCATCTCATGAATAAACCGGGGCGAAGGTTTGCGATAAACCACTGGCATCGAGGGCGACTCCGGTGCGACGCAGATTTCGGTAAACCCCGGTTCAGGCAAATTCAACAACTCCACCATGCGTGCGTTGCAGCGATCCACGGTTTCGAGCGAAAACATCCCACGCCCCACCGCACTCTGATTGGTGAAAAGAAAAAGCCGGAATCCCTCGGCCATGCAGCGGTGCAACGTCTCCCGAACTCCGGAGAGCAACTCCACCTGACCCGGGTCAGATAAAAAATGATGGCCGACAATCAGCGTACCATCTCGATCAAGGAAAAGTGCTTTGCCCAGCATGGTCAGCGACGAGTTAACGTTGCTCTTTTCAAACCCGCCGCAAACCGACTCACTCCACCCGTGGCGTTGCGCCGCTCGACGATTCTGATTTCCGGCCGAGACGTCGTTTCTGATAGAGGATCGAAAAACATAATGATCCCAGTTGCACTCAGCGGGCCAAATATTCCCTCGTCGATGTTACCTCCTAATTACTAATGCGATATTCCAATGTTTTTCCGCCCTTCTTAAAATCAGCGAAATCGCCACCGGAATCCATCGCTAGAGCCGGCAAAAAATTCCGCGCCTAAAATCTACCTCAGATGACCAACCGCCTGCAGTTCCGCAGCCACGACCGCGCTGATGGTCTCATGACGATTAAAATGATCGTAGATACTCCGCCGTACTTCGACCGTGGCCTCCAAGGCTCGTTCGCAAACCTCACCCAACGATTTTAAGTCTCCATGGGGATAACGCATAATCAGTCCCGCCTCCTGTAATTTCTGCAACCTGCCACCCTGCCGTGAATCCTCACTCACCGGAACCATGCCGAGTACACCCGCCCAAAAGGGTCGGTCCGTATGCGTCAAGGCCATCGGCTCGGTGACAAATTTTCGGCCTTCGGGACAAAAGCCGACTTGATAACGCGACAAACTCGTCCGGTCAGCCACCGACAACGAGTGGTCGCAAATCGCCGTGAATTTGTCTCGGAATTTCTTGCTCAGAAAATCAATCTGTCGCTGCCGATGGGGCGTGAGGCCAAGCTTCGAACCCAGAAAGATAATTTTCTTTTCAGGTGCCTCCAAAAAGGGTGACGCAAACGGAACGAGATTAGCCACCCAACTACGATGCACCACGCTGCAGTCGGCGCGCAAAGCCGTCTTCGCCAGCCCAGCCAGCGGCAATTCATCGTGAATCAAAACGGCAAGATGCGGCGCGATCTCAGCAAAGGCGGGCATCGTCCGACTCGCATCATCAAAGGCGTAATAGAGCGTGCGCACGCCACGCCGGGCGAGAAAGCCAAGAACTTTTCCAATCATGCCGGCCATCATCTGCGGATGCTGCCCCGTGAGCACCAACCACCACTCTTCGTCGGCAGGCTTAGTTGCGCCGAGCAGGTCGGCCAAGCCCGATTTGCCCAGGGCCTGCACTGGGAGAAATTCTATTTGCTCCGCCCTAGCTGATCCAAGCGCGCGGATATTCTCGCCATGCCAGTCGCAGTCCAGCCGGGCCATGCGGACAAGGGCCGCATCCGCCGGATTGCTCACTCGCTTCGCCACGTCCAACGCCGGCAAACCAAGCAAGTAGTCGGCGCCGGCCTGTAATCGATCAGCCCACGGACTAAATACAAATAGCCGAACGCGTCGCGTTGTTCCAGGCCCCGCATGAATTGCGGTCGGCAAAATTTCACCTTCGAGGGTGGTCATATTCTCGACTGCAGTGGAAATCGTGCTCATGCCGAAAGAACCGGCTCACATTCCACCGCAGGGGTGGTCGCTTGTTCCGCTCGATTTTTTCGACACCACTCTTGCCAGCACTCGCGGATCGCCAAACCAAATCGGGCCGCTTGTCCCACATGATCCAACAGCGGGCTGCACTGCATCTCCGGCCTCAACCCAGCGCGCAACCGGCTCAACCTTTCCGGATGGCTGACCAGTCCAATGGCGCAAGCCACATAGTCATCGGTCGATGCTGCCACCCATTCGGGGTGACCGATCGCAGTCAACAAACTCGCGCCAACCCGCGACATGTGCCGGTCTCCCATGACCGTCACCACCGGCACCCCCATCCAGAGCGCCTCGCAAGTCGTCGTGGTGCCGTTGTACGGCGTGGTATCCAACGCCACATCCACCCCGTGATAGCAGGCGAGGTGCGATGCCGTATCAGCCGTCCGCACCATAAATTCAACGCGGTCCGAGCCGACTCCAAAACGGGAAAGCTGCGACAAATAATGCGTGCGCAAAGCCGGTTTATCCAAGCCAGCACCTTTCAGTCGCAGCGTGGAACCCGGCACACCCACGAGAATTTTTGCCCACAGAGCCAGAGTCGAATCCGTGATCTTAGCCGGCGTATTGAAGCAACCAAACGTCACGTGCCCACGGGCAGCGAATGGCGATGGCGCTACTTCCGGAGCTTCAGGCAACGGGGCGTAAGACCACGCCACGGGAGAAAAACGAATCAGCTTTTCCGTGGCAAAATGATCAGCTTCGCCGAATGGGTCGGCGATCGCATCCGTCAAACGATAGTCCATCGCCGGAAGCCCAGTCGTGTTCGGATAACCGAGATAAGTAATTTGCACGGGCGCCAGCCTCCGCGCAAAAAGCGGCAGACGGTTGGTCACGCCCGTGTGTCCGGCCAGATCGATCAAAATGTCCGGCGCGTCACCCCGAATCGTTGCCTCAACCGCGGAATGAGGTTGGCCCACAAAATTGCGCCACACCGCCGCCAGCGACCGCAACCGCGTGGAAAAAGCATCCTCACGAAAGTGATCGTGATAAAGATAGATTTCAAAAGCCGCGGGATCAAGTTTAGCGAGCAGCGGCTCAATAAAAAACGCCACGGAATGATTCCGCAAATCAGGCGAAAGAAATGCGACTCGCAGACGACGATTGGAGTCCGCCAGATTCGGCAGCGCCGGTCCCGGAGGTGAACCTACAACCCGACCATAAGCCACGTGATCGGCAAATAACTGCTCACGAGAAACGCCGTCGAGCGAATGCAGCGCGAAGAGCCGGTAACTCCTCGCCTCGTGATTGCTTGGCTCCAACGCGAGGAATTCATCATACGCTTCCACCGCCTCGGCCATGCGATGAGATTGGTGCAGTGCCTGCGCCCGACCAAAGCGGGCGAGCGTGTAGTTGGGATCGGCCGCCAATGAACGATCGTGGCACGCGAGCGCATCCGCATACCGACCAATAAAACTGAGGGTTAAACCGAAATTATACCAACCTGAGGCGTAGTCCGGCTGAAGCACGGCTACTTTTTCGTGACAGGTGATCGCGTCGTCGAGCTTGTCTTGAATCTTCAAGCACGTCGCCAGGTTTTCCCAACCCTCGACAAAGTCAGGCTTTACTTTCACGGCTTGGCGAAAGTGTTTCTCCGCCTCAGCGGTCCGCTGCGTCGCCATGAGCGCGAGCGCGTACCGCATCTGACAAATCGGGTCGCGCGGACTCGTACGATGCGCCCGACCGAGGAGATCGATGGCCTCCGGCAACCGGCCCTGTTGGAACGCCACCAATCCGCCAAGATGCAGTCCGTCAAAATTCTTTGGAGCCCCCGAACGCACTCGACGATAACACACCAACGCCTCTTCCAAGCGCCCAGCCCGATGATGCGCGACGCCTTGCTGCAAGAGCGCCTGGATTTGCTGCGGCGTCATGACTTCAAACCTCCCATCAACGCGCGAGAATTTCCAAGTAGATGAGACATCGTATAATCCTTAACCGCGACCCGCGCGCCTGCTTTCCGTCCAACTCAAGCTGATCGAAGCAATCATCATCATTTTAAAATACTTGGGGAATCTACCGATCAAAAAAAAGATCCGCATGAGGGAACAGTCTGGGCGGAGGCGACGGACGTCGCGCGGAAACGGTATTCCGCAGTTCCGCCCAATCAGCGCGCGTGAGTGGCTGGTGAGCCGGAGGAATGAGTGCGTTCCGCACCCGTTCCAAGGTGTCCACGGAAAAGGGACCGCGCGCGACCTCTGTCTGGCGGAGACCAAGCATCCAATCAGTTCCAGGGGATGAAGTTTCTGTCGGGGTATGGAAAAACATGGTGTGCAAGAAATGCAGCCCGTGGGCCAATAAATCCGACTCCATCACTACCCCCTGTTTAACAACGTTATAACGTGAAGTTTTTCGCTCTAAAATCAATCTCACTCCCCCCACTTCATTCCGCTCCTTGGCGGCGGCAAAAAATTCCAGGTATCCGACCGCCTCGCATTGGCCACGCCCTTCTCTCCTTTCGAGTTCGAGTTCATGGCCTTCGATAAACGTTAAGTATACCTCGATCACGATATCGGACCAACCTCAGCTTGCCCAGTGGCCAGGTAATTTAACACCAAGAGATAAAGGTACAAAACGAACCGGACAACCGAGCATAGTGGTGCGCTTGTTGTGCTACGTTAACTGGACAATCCGGCGTCAGCTCAGAGCAGCAATGTCGTGACGTCCGATAGATTTGCGGAAAACGCAAACGAGTGAAGTCGCATTCGCCCGCGAACCAGCGCTTAACGCCGCGTCGACTCGGCCAGCAGGCCGGCGAGCATTTCCTTCAATTGCTGCCTGGCCCGATAGAGTCGCGTCTCGATGCCCCGCTCCGAGCAGCCGGTGATCTCACTGATCTCGCGATAGGAAAGATGATCGTAGTGATGCAAGATGAGGGTGACCTTTAAATCATGCGGCAGGCGATCGATGGCGGCGCGCACGGTGGCGAGAGTTTCATCATGCTCCATCGCCATATCCGGCGACGGTTGTTCGCTGCATGGATCATAGGCAGTCAGCGGGCGGTCCGAATCGGTAGCGGAACTATTGGTTGGACGTTCGAGCGCAACTGTCGGGTGGCGGCGTTTCCAGCGATGATGATTGTGGCAAAGATTGGAGAGAGTCGTGAAGAGCCAAGCGCTCACCTTGGTATCGGTACGCAGCCGCAGTCGCTGCTGATAGAGGCGCACGAACGCCTCGGCCACGAGATCGTCGGCATCCGCGCCGTTTTGCACATAGCGATAAGCAAAGTGATGCAGCGGCCGTTGCCACCGCTCGATCAGCCGATTGAGCGCGGCCACCTCGCCTTGTTGGAGAGCAACCAGGCTGGCACGGTCGGGGGCGTGATCGTAAGGGATGGACACGGCGCGCGGGGTGGGCGCATCAATTCAGGAAGGACGAGGCCTGGGGCTCGGCACTCGCGACCAACTGAATATAGCGCTGCCGTTGTTGCGGATTCATGACCTCAGCCGCCGCGAGGACGAGTTGACGGGTGGAATCGAGACACTCGCGATTGATATGACGGCGATTTTCAACGAAGCGGGCGAACTCCAGGAAATCCACTTGATCAGTCGTCCGGCGAATTTTCTCAAAGGCCGTGAACTCCGCTTTCAAAGCGGCAACTTGCAACGCCATGGCCTGCAAGCGCGGGCTGGACGCTTGGTGCAGTTCCTTAATGCGAGCGTATTGGGCATCAGTAAGGTGGAGCTCGCCCTTCATCCAGGCGAGTTGCCCATCGAGCGTATTAGCCTGCGCGGGCGCGCTCAAACGAAAGTAAGTTAAATGAGTAACCAAACCGACCACGAGGCCTAGGGTAAGACTGAGAATAGTACGTTTCATGGCTGGGTCTCCTCGTTGCGCGCCGTCATCAACGGATCGATCAATTGCAGGTAGCTCCGGGCAATTTGTTCGCTACGCTCCCGCTGTGCGTGGTTCACTCGGACTTCCGCTAAAAAGAGCCCAAGCAACGCGCAACTGGCAATAAACATCACGGCGAATGGCGGTCGAGCAAACCACGCCTCGACCGTGGCCCACCAACCGGTGGATTGCCGGGGTGCGCCCTCTGCTATGGAAATGCGATGCCAGACTTCGGCGGCAAGCCGGGACTGCGGCTCAGGAGTTTTCGACCAACGGTCCAGCAACGAGTCAAGGGGGTCAGGGGGCGTTTTCATGGTGTGAGACGGGACTGATAGTAACCCGTATAACACCAGCCGAAGCGGAAGTCCTTCAAAATATTTCGGCCTTCATCCGGGCTGACTCGAAAAGTGAAAATTGACAGCGAAGGAGGTCGTTTTAGCGCCAAGGGTGGGTAAAGGCAGAAATACCGTGCCGCGAGTGGTGAATTGTACCCCGCCTACAATTTTCTGATCAAAATGACCGCAGCAAAGCGGAGCGGATTTCATCGCCTGCGTCATTTATGTGATCAGGCAAGTTGAGGGCGGAGAGTCGAGTGTGACAGAGCCCAACCAAAGTGTGACTGAACTGATCTTTTAGTCTGCTGATTGCTTTTTGTTTCGCAGTTCGTCTCGCAGCTCGCAACTCCGGACGCTCACCTCCGGAATTCTTTCGTAGGCCAGAGACAATCGGTGCGCACCAATCGATGCACACGCTTTGACAATCGGTGAGGAGCCAGATCGCTCCGGAATCGATAGATTGTGATACATGCAGGAGGAGGTCGTACATGCGCTGCGTGCCAAACGAGCACAGATTCACGCCCAATGGGAAACCTTGCTGCGCACTGAGCGCGTGACTTCCCCCATGGCGAATCCGGATACCTTGGTTTATCTGATCGATTCGACGCTCGAAGATTTATTTTCAGGACTGCACCAATTGAGTGCGAAGCATCGGAGTCCACGTTCCGCAGCGGAATGTCCGTGTGGTCGCAATCCCCTCCTCGCCTATTTTCACGCCGGGGAACAAGTAATGCTTGAGGCGCTCATTTTGATCCAGGCCTCGACCCCGCATTTACTCGCGCCCCAGCGCGATGCCGCGATGGCTGCCCTCTTGAGCGTGATCCGCACCCTGGCGGCGCGAGAGATCAATGCTTTCTGCGCGGTGTGTCAGCACCGCCTCGGAACGACCGAAGTGGCGGCGCATACTCGCCCACCCGCCCACTAGGCGCACCTGCGCATTTAGAGTTAGAAAACATCGCGGAAAAACCAGCGATCTGGCGCAGCGAAGCCGGCGACAAGGTGAACAACCGTCGGAGCGAACCGGACGCCACAGTGAGACGAATCGATTCGCTTAATCCTAGAAAACTCAGATGAGAAACCGCTAATCTACGCTAATTGACGCTAATCAAGAAATCCAAAAGAACTGGACAAAAAAGTGGTTCACCTGATCGGTGAACAAAACTCCCTGAACGAAAGCCAAGGATGGCCTGTATTAGCGCCGATTAGCGGTTAACTGGCTGCGGAATTCAGGTTACTCGCTCTCCCTTTTTCGCCAAAACGAACAACCAGCCGACCGGGCGCTCAGGCCCGATTCGACTGGTCGTCACTAATCCCAAAAACTGTTACAGCGCGTATTCCATCGAGACATATGCCATCGGCCCACGGAAGTTGGTGTTGCCTCCGGTCGTGTCGTTCTTGCTGTCAAAATAACCGACCTTCGCCCGGCCGAAGCAGCGATCAGAGAATTTGTGCTTCACTGCGAGTGTGACGACACTTTCCTTGGCGCCGGCCCCGTAGGCCATGGTCAGATTGGCCAATTGGGGATTATAGTTATCAGCCCGATAATAGGTGTACTGGAACTGCACGTCATCCGCCTTGGTAAGTACGGCACCAGCGAGGAAACTCGCCGTAACATAGTTGTTATTGGAATTCTGCAGGACGCCATTGGCATCCCAGCTCTGGTTGGCGCCGGCGGCCGGAACCACGCCCGCTCGCGGGTAAACAGTGCTGATCACATTAAAAACAACATTGGCGTTGGCCTGCAGGTAAAACTGGGCGGTCGGGGACCAATCGATCGTCTCAGAAATCATCTGGTTGCTCATGTCCATCGAGTCGGACTCGGGATTAGACGCCACGTAAGGCGAGCTCACCGATCCGGTACCCGTCACTTGGATACCAGTGACCGTCGCCTTGCCCTTTTGAACAACGTAGCGGGTGGTGAACGACAGGGTCGAAATCGGCTTAACGATCACCGTTACCTTCGCTCCATTGTATTTGTAACCCAAGTCATAGTTGTCGACGTAGCCGTCACTGCGCGCGATATAGCCGACGGCATTGTTCGTGTTTTCCTTATGGAAAACTTCGCCCCGGAGCGTGATCGCGGAAGAGGTGTGCCAGTTAGCGCCGACCGTAAAACGTGAGCGGTCTTCCGAGGTGCTGTTGTAGGCTAGATTGCCGTTCGCAATCACGGGACTCGTGATGGGATTGTAGGGAGTTACATAACGTTCGTCGCCATTCACGTTTTTCACACTGGCAGCAGCGTAAAGCGCGAGATCCTTAAAGCCACTGTAACGAAGATCCAGCGTCGGAGTCAGGGAGTCTTCCTTGACCCGGGAACTGAAAATTTGATTGCTGTTAGTCATCGTGATCACGCCGGTCGCGGTGTTCACGGCGGCGGTCACGGCGGTGAGCGAGCCAGAGCTTTTCGTATATTTGTCTTCCCCGCGCAGCGCCAATTGAATGAGGGCGTCTTTCACCGGCTTGAAATCAAAGGAAATGTTGCCCGTGTAGACCTTAACTTCCGATCCGCCGGCGAGGTTGAGATAATTATTACTCGGCGCAATGACCACCCCGACCGCAGTGGGAGTACTGGTCCACAGCGGACGGTCGCCCGTGAAATCGCTATCCACGGTTTGATAATTCAGCCCCACATTCATGGTGAACTTCTCCGTGAAAATTGTCTCGGTCTTCGCCGTGGCCGTAAACATTTTCGACGTCAGCCCGTCAGTTTGGTAATACTTCACCTGATTATTCATGTTGGCCGGTGACAACAACGCGGTCGCGGATGGCGCTGGGAAAAGTTTTACCTCGCCAGGAAAGCGTGTGCCGTAGCGGGTATCAGTATTGTCCGTTCTCTCGTCGGCCACGATCAGACGAAGGGTCGTCTTCCCCATCGTGTATTTTCCGGATGCCTCCAAGGTCTTGAGCTTTTCATCAAGATCGCGGTAGCTCGGAATCATTTTACGGACCTGCGAAATGGGAAGGTTGTTATTCGGCAGCCCGGTGTAGTCACTGTCGCCCCAGATGGTATTGTCTTTCTGCCCTTTCCGGAACCCATTGGTGTATTTGATTTCAAATTCTGCCCCGCTGGGCAGAGCCCATTTCGCTGCGGCCCAAAACTCGCCCCGATCGACATGCAGTGCTTCCGGATTCATGGCATTCCATTGGTTGTTAAGCGGGAAGAAACCACCGATGGTGTCGTAGAAAGTCCGGAAACTCTTATAGCCAACTTCAACTGACCCGACCTCGGTTTTGCTCAGACGCAATTTTCCCAGAAAATCCTGGGCGCCGAACAAGGCCCGACCATCAATATCCAGGGTGACCTCCTTATTAATATCTTTAGTAACATGGAGATCCTCAATGCCGGCGCCGCCATTTTGCGGCTGCTGCAGGCGGCGCTGAAAGGCCGCTTCATTGCCGGTGATTGCTGGAGCTTGACCGGATATTTTAACGTAGCTCTCAAAGGTGGGAAACACGTCGTTGGGTAAAGCGGCGGCCTGCGCTCCGGTGAACACAAGGAAAGCACTCGCGATCAGACTGACATCACGAAGACTGGTAAGATATTTCGCTTGCATGACTGGTGAAGGTTGGGGGTTCAGCGACGGACGTGGTTGTTAGCGTTGGAACCGTGTGGCGCCTCGTGGCAACCGGCGCTCCAACAGGTTCCTTGCATGAGGCGGGTAGCGTGATCCTCAGGGGTGTGACGGACTGCGTTGGCATTGATCATGCCGGTAGCCGTCGGAGCCTCAAGGTGACAGCGCAGGCAAAGATTGGCATCGCGAGCAACGAGCATCTTCGCATTCACCGAGCCATGCGGGCTGTGGCAGGCGACGCAGCCTTCTTTCATCGCACCATGCTCATAAACGAATGGTCCTTTTTGGGCCGAGTGACACTTGGTGCAGGTTTCGTTCTGGCTCTCCATCGCGGCACCGTTGCCCTTGATGGCGTCGCCGGCATGCACGTCGTGGCAATCGACGCAGGTTACTTTTCCCGCAAGCACCGGATGGGTGTTGGGCAGGCTAAATTCGCCGCGTTTCTCCAGATGGCAGGCAAAACAGGCTTCGGGCGACGTGCGGGGATTGACGATGGTGCCCTTGGCGCCGCCGCTCTTGACGTGGATGCTGCCTGCGCCGTGACAGGCTTCGCAACCGGTATCGCCAACACTCGCATCGGCGAGAGCCAGCTTGGCGTGCGTGGACGAGGCGAAATGATCAACCTGATCCCGGTGGCACTCCACGCATTCCTTGGTGCCGACAAATTTCGCTCCGGCAACATTGGGCGGAGCCAGCACCGCACGATTAACTGTAACGCACGAAATGAGCAGCAGGCCCCAGAGGGCGATGCCGCCAAATATCACGGTATTTCTGGTCCAATGCTTTTTAGTGATCATGGCGGGGGCAAGTTTGGCGGGGGAATTCTTTTAAAAAATCTCTAATCCGACTTTAGTACCTTAGCGAAAATTCCATTTGGCGACTCCGCATGGGTTGCCCAGCTCTATGCAGCGATTGCGGAATTAATCCGGCCAAGAACCACCCGACCCCACTGCAAAAGCGAACCGTTCTCGCGCGCATTCACCGGTCAAGCCGGCAGCGCTTGTCACAAACGACCCCATGACCAGGGTGAATCCCCAAGTAAGATGAGATCAGCAAACCATGCGGAATATCCACTGCGCACACCGGAAAAATGAGCGGCCGCGATCAGGTTCCACTGCGTAAAGGGTCCGAGATAAAATCAACCTATCGTAAAATAAAAAAACCGGCCGCTGGGGCCGGGTAAAATCGAGCAGTACTTTCGCCTGAACTAAAGGTGCACCGGATCGGATACGCCGACTTCGCTCTTCGTACGCTCAACCCTCAACGCCTATCTCCATCACCAGCACTACGGCTTGTTGACGAAGTTGAACTCCTGTTTCGCGAGGACCAATACAGGCAGACCTTTGCGGGTCGGTGGCTCGAAACGCCATTGCTCAACCGCGCTCACTGCAGCAGCAGCGTAATCGTCATCGGGCTCGTCACGACCAATCGCTGGCATGCGTACCCGTCCCTCTTCATCGATATAAAATTCCACCGCGACCGTACGCTTCCGGCTATTCGGGTCGCTCTTAAATGAGGTCGGCGGCACCACGTGAACCGGCAGAGGAATTCGATCGAGCTGCCGCAATTGGCAGGCCTTGTAAGTGTACCTTTCCTCATCGGACCGCGAAAGACTCGCCATGCCCATGCTCCCGGGCAGGGCTTGCACCATGACGCCCATCCCGTTCTTAAAGGTAAAAAGCACATGCGCCCGGGAGGCGTGCGCGGCACCGCGAACGCGCGCTGGCTCGTACTGCCAGCGCTTGAGCGCCGCCACCGCCGCCTCGGCGAAGGCTGACTTCGTATAGCCAACCACCAACACATCGTTCAATTTACCCGAGGCATCCACACTGATGACCACCCGCGCTTCCCCGGCCAAAACGCCGATCACGGTCATGGAAAAGGGGTAAATCAAGCCATCAGTCTGCTCAATCCCCACGCCAGCATTGTCGTCCGGAGCCTGAAACGGGCTGGCCGCCGACAGCGCAGAAAAAGTCCCAAATAGGGCCAACAGCGAAATGAGGCGATAGAATGTCTTCATGATGTTGCGTGCATAACACCACTGAGAAGCAAATCCCTTCCCCGATACGATACTAACCTCGCTGATAACGCCATTTCCCCCTCACCACAGCTGGTTTCAGCCCCGGAAACCGAGCCAGCCCACCCCGCCCTTCGCGGTGCCCCACCCAGGAAATCCTCGGGGTCAATATTCCGATTGAACTTCGAATTTCCGCCCAATTTAGTCATGAAATATGAACGCCACACCCAATCACCGAACTATGGCCGAGTACTTTATCCGCGGTCTCACCGAAGGATTTATCACTGCCGCAGAGGTCATCCGCTGGACCGATGAAGTCATCGTCGCTTCGCCAAAAACCGAGGACTGGATGCTGGATATCTCCACCGCCGGAGAGGACGACCGCATGGGCGTCCTGCACCACCTTCATGCCGTCACCGGCGACATTGATCAGGACGCTCTCGCCCGCTTGCTCGCAGGAAAATAACCGGGCCGAAAGCCGGGGACGGCACTCACGCCCGATCCCATTGGTTCAAAAAAAACCGCGGCCATTTTGGTCGCGGTTTTTTGTTCATTCGCCCCAGCGAAAAATCATTTCTTGATCCAACGCCCCGTCTCGTCCTGCACCCAAACACCGGAACGACTGTTGGCCGCAATCTGTTTGGCGCGGGCCCGCCCGACCGCATCGGCCGTGGAACCGGTCTCCTTGGCTATGTAGGCGTAGACGGCCTCGCGGTCACGGTTCTCATCGGCGACCACCCCGGCGGCATTCGCCACCCCGGGCTTACGCTCGTCAAGCAGGCCGCGGTTAGTCTCGCCCACGACTTCCTGCGCCTTGAGCGCGTCGATCTGCGGAAGACGCTGTTCCATCCGATGGCGGATATCGGTCGCGCTCTCGGCCAACACCGAAACAGTTAAAACACAAAGGGCGGCAAATACGGTAATGAGACGGGCTTTCATGGCTTGGAAGGTTTCGGAGTTTCGATCGTGGCTGATTTCTTGTCGAGATCGCCAAAGAAATCATCGAGCGCGCGCTCAACCTTTACATTCACATCCACGGTGATGTGAATGGGCTTCACCTCGATCGGAGCGGTTTTGACATTGATACAACCACCAAAAAACAGTGGCAGCAAAGCGAGGGGAATAAGCAGGCGACAATTCATGAAGGAAATTTCAGGCAAGTATGCCGTGGGAAAAAACTAAACGCAAATAAGGTTTTCAGTGATTCGTGAGGTCAGTAAAATTCACCGAAAAACGGTTCATCATTCAGACCGATCCCGTCACGCTTGGTTCCGCGCCCTGGCCCGTGGAAACGCACACCCTCATTTGAAACTCAGACGCGAATCAAGGCCGAGGTTGAGTAATTTCTCCAGCGGGCCGTTCACGTTCAAATCGAGACTGACCGGAGCTTTGACGCTCGCATCGACGGGTGATCCTGAAATCCGCAATTGCGCCGACCGACCAGCAGGTGCATTGGGCGGCCGAATATCAAGGCGCAGTTCGCTGATCTTTAATTTGAGCAGACCTGACTCCACTTTTTTCAACACGGCGTAACTCGGATTCTTCTCTCCGATTCCACCCGTGAGCAGACCATTCGCCTGCAGTTGGAGTTCGGCGTAAACTCCGGGCTTCAACTCCAGCCATCCCGTCCCCAGTCGGATTCCGCTCTCGTCAATGTGCACCGGGAACCGACCGTTCACGCGCCCCGTCGCCTTGGCCGGGAGGTCCTTCGTCAGCGCCATGACTTCCTCAATGCTAATCCCGTCCACCAAGAGAACCGCATCCAACTCGCGCAGACTCGGGAAATACTTGAACGGCTCCGCAGCCGCGCGGCCGCCCAAAGCCTGCAAAGACAAGGCCGACACCATGATTTTATCACTGCCCGCCAAAGCCAACTCCGCCGACAACTCCCGCAGCGAAAACGCCCCAAACCGCACATCGCGAATTCGCACCGCACCCGGCTTGGTGATGATTTGATCCAAATCAATAAACTCCAGATCCGCCTCGATGCCCTCCGCCGTGATATCCTTGGCCTCCTGGCGCACGCGCCCGTCCCGCAAATGCACCGTGCCGCCCGCCGTGAGTGCTTTCCCCACCAACCGGCCTTCAGCCGTGCCAGTCAGTTTCCCTTCCATTTCCCACGGTCCTGCGGGCAACATAACCAATCGCTGCACGAAATTCTGCCATGGCTTCAAATCGAGTGAGATATCGGCCAACTTGAAATCCAACCGGTCCTTCGCCAAATCATACCCACCCTCCCCTTTCACGGCGAGGCCCGGGCCATCCACCTGAATCTTTCCCGTCCAAACATTTTTGGCCAGGAGGTGGGCCTCCAGTTTGACCGTCACCGCCTGCTCCGGCACCTCCGCCGCCCGGAGAATCAACTGCCCATCAACATAAACTTCCTCCACCGGCACACTCGTCGGCGACTGCATGGTCGCACTGTTCTTGTAAGTTGGCCACGCCTTCGGATCGATATCCGAACCGTCGACCACGAGGGGCAAACGCACCTCCTCCACGCGCACGACACCGAGCGACGGCGTCCACCAATGCAGCCGCGCCATCGACACACGCTTCGCCGCAAACAACTGGGTCTTCATCTGAAAACCGATATCCTCGAGCACCACTTTCCACGGGGACGCCTGCGCAACATTAAACTTCACCTCGGAAGCGCCCGCCATCTTCAGGAGCGAACCGACCGCCATCTCGGTCAGCGTCAAACGCGCCAATAATCCCGCGATCATCATAGCCAAGGCCAGTCCGCCCACCAAGAGTACGATCCGACGTTTATTTATGGCGAAAGTCATGTAATTAGGCCTGCCGGCGGTGCACCCACGCAGCACGACAAGATCATGCGCCCATATGAACAAGGAGCGCACGGACGCGCCATGAAAAAGTGTGCAGCGCGCCAGAGTAGGCCGCTCCCTCGTTCAGCGATCCAGTGGTAGGTCTGGCTTTATGCCCGAGCGGCGTGCCACCCGTCGGGGGGGGGGCGCTCACCCCGCCCAGCGTTTACGGAACCGGGTGACAATAATTCAAACTCGCCGGCCTACGCTCAAACCTTCACCGGCGTGAGTTTCCAAATATCCTTGGCGTAATCGCGGATCGTGCGGTCGCTCGAGAATTTACCCATGCGCGCCGTATTGAGGATCGCCATTTTCGCCCAGTTTTTCTGGTCGCGGTAAGCGATGTCGACCCGAGCCTGCGCATTGCAGTAGCTGCGGAAGTCAGCGAGCAACAGGTACGGATCACCGCCCTGCAACAGACTGTGATGCACGAGTGAAAACGCGCCCTGCTCACCCGGCGTGAAATAATCACTGCCGAGCCAGTCGATCACCGCGCGCAGTTCCTCGTCAGCATTATAGTAGTCCCACGGGTTGTAGCCCTTGGCCCACAGCGCCTCGACCTGGTCGACCGTCAAACCAAAGATGAAAATATTTTCCGCCCCGACCTCTTCGCCGATTTCGACGTTGGCACCATCGAGCGTGCCAATCGTGAGCGAGCCATTCACGGACAATTTCATATTGCCCGTGCCCGAAGCTTCCTTGCCGGCCGTGGAAATCTGTTCCGAAAGATCGGACGCCGGAATGATTTTTTCCGCCAGTGAAACGCGATAGTTCGGCAGAAAAGCGACCTTGATTTTCCCGCCAATGCGTGGATCGGAGTTGATTTTTGCTCCGATGATATTGATCGCGCGAATGATATTCTTCGCGAGGTCGTAACCCGGTGCCGCCTTGGCGCCGAACACGAACACGCGGGGCACAATATCGAGGCTCGGATTCTGCAGCAGCCGGCGGTAAAGGGCCAGGATGTGCAGCAAATTCAAATGCTGCCGCTTGTACTCGTGGAGCCGCTTGATTTGCACATCGAACATCGCATCGGGCGAAACCTCGATGCCGCACTCGGCCTTGATGACGGCCGCGAGGTCCACTTTGTTGGCCCGCTTGATGGCCATGAACTCGCGTTGGAACGCGGCATCTTCGGCAAATTTCTCCAAGCCGTGCAACAGATCGAGGTCGCGCGCCCAATCGAGACTGCCGAGCTTTTGCGTGATCAACGCGGCGAGTTGTGGATTGTTCTTAAGCAGCCAGCGGCGCGGCGTGATGCCGTTGGTTTTGTTCTGAAATTTGCCCGGATAAAGCGAATCGAATTCCGGGAAGAGATCTTTTTTGAGCAACACGGTGTGCAACGCGGCCACGCCATTGACCGTATGCGATCCCGCGACGGCAAGATTCGCCATACGGACCTGGCGGTGGCCATTTTCCTCGATCAGCGAACAGATGCGTTTTTTTTCATTGTCCCCAGGCCACTTCGCGTCGACCACGACCATGAGCTTGGAGTTGATCTCGTAGATGATTTGGAGATGGCGTGGCAGCAGTCGCTCGAAAAGACCAACGCTCCACTTCTCCAAAGCCTCCGGCAAAAGGGTGTGATTGGTGTAAGCGAACGTCTTGCTCGTGATGGCCCAGGCGGCGTCCCACGCCATATTCTGTTCGTCGATGAGGATACGCGTGAGCTCCACTACGGCGATGGCCGGATGTGTATCGTTAAGTTGAACGGCAACTTTGTCGGAGAAATTCGCCCACGAGTTCGCGGGATTGCGGAAGTGGCGGCGAATGATGTCGCGCAGGGAACAGGCGACGAAGAAATACTGCTGCATCAGCCGCAGTTCTTTGCCGGTCTCGGTCTTGTCATTCGGATAAAGTACTTTCGAAACGGTTTCTCCGATGGCTTTTTCGCGAACCGCCTCGACGTAGCCGCCGCTGTTGAACGCCGCGAGATCAAAGTCCTCCGACGATTTCGAGGCCCAGAGCCGGAGCAGATTGACGGTTTGCGTGCCATAACCGGCGATCGGAATATCATGCGGCACGCCCAGAATTGTTTTCGTCCCCACCCAACGCGGACGGTAGTTGCCATTGTCATCAAAGACATTTTCCACGTGCCCGTAGAAGCGAACTTCCTGCGTGTATTCCGGCCGCGCCACTTCCCAGGGGCTGCCAAATAAAATCAAGTTATCCGGATGTTCGCTCTGGCTGCCGTGATTGAAAGCCTGACGGAAAAGACCGAACTCGTAATAAATACCGTAGCCGAGGGCGGGATAATCCAAGGTGGCAAGTGAATCGAGGAAACAGGCGGCGAGACGGCCGAGACCGCCGTTACCTAATCCCATGTCGACTTCAGATTCACGAATCTTCTCAAAATCCTGACCGAGCGACGTCAGCGCAGTTTTGGCCGCGTCAAACAAACCCGTCGCGAGGAGATTATTGCCGAAGAGCCGGCCCATGAGATATTCGAGCGAGAAATAATAAATGCGGCGGACATTATTGATATTATGCACCGATTGCGTGGCGATCATGCGCTCGTGAATGGTATCGCGCACCGCCAGGGCCGTCGCGATCCACCAATCGCGCGGAGTCGCCGACGCCATGTGACGAGCGAGGGTGGAGACCAAGTGGCGCTGAATGAGCGCCCGCAAATCCTGCTCCACGGTATCCGCCGAGGCCTTCGAATGATGAAGTACGGAGTGCACTTCGTTAATCAAGGTGAACGGTACGGTACTGCCCGGAACCAGCGCAGCGGCACCAAGTGGGGTCGGAGCCGTAGGGGCAACGACCGCCGGACTTTTGACTGACTTGGCGGCGGATTTTTTCGGCGTCATAGGAATGACTGAATCACAAGTCATGCCAACTGGACAGGCAACACCGGATTCGGTGAAATTCCTGTGTCACAAGTCCTACTAACACGAGGGATTAGGCCGCACCTCGGCCCGGCAAGGCGTCGCGCAGAGCCTGGACAAAATCTTCGAGGCGGTACGGCTTCGCCACGACGCCGCAAAATCCATGATCCCGATAATTTGCCAGCACCGGGTCGCTCGAGTAGCCGCTGGATACAATCGCTTTCACGTGCGGATCGATCGCGTGCAATTGTATGATGGCCTCGCGACCGCCCATGCCTCCTGGCACCGTGAGATCCATAATCACCAGGGTAAAAGGTTTTCCTTCCGCGCGGGCCTTCCGGAATTTTTCCACCGCCTCCGCCCCGTCGGCCGCACATTCCACGGCGAAACCCAGGCGCTGCAACATGCGCACGGCCATCAGGCAAATGACTTCTTCATCGTCCATGAATAGCACGCGGCCCTCATATTGACTTTCGATCACGGGCATGGGCGGCGCGGAGTAAGCCACGGAACCGCCGCTCATCGCCGGGAGCCAAAGGCGAAACGTCGAACCGTGGCCGATGGTTGATTCCACATCGATATGCCCGCGATGTTTTTTGATAATCGAATAAACAGCGGCGAGTCCCAATCCGCTGCCGGTCTGCTTGGTCGTAAAATACGGATCGAATATGCGCGGCAAAACTTCCGCCTTGATGCCTTCGCCGTTGTCGGCAATCGCGATTTGAATATAGCGACCGGGCATCAAACCGGGATGATTGATTCCCGAAATTTTTTCATTGTGGGCCGTCAACCGCAGGGTGCCACCGGCCGGCATGGCCTGAATCGCGTTGATCACGAGATTTTGCACGACCCGGCCGATCTGGCCTTTGTCGGCATCGGCGGGCCAGAGATCAGACGCCAGATGGAAAACCGCTTTCACGTTCGAACCATGCAGTGCAAAGGTCGCCGTTTCCCGGACGATGGCATCGAGATCCACCGCCGTGCGCACCGGTTCCCCACCCTTCGCAAACGTCAGCAATTGCTGAGTCAGATCCCGGGCACGCAGGGTCGCTTTTTCCGCATCGCGCAGGCGCGCTCCGGCGTCTGATTTCACATCGATATCCATTTGCGCAAGGGCCAGATTCCCCATGACGCCGGTCAAAATATTATTGAAGTCATGCGCAATGCCGCCCGCGAGCACGCCTACCGATTCCAGCCGGGTGGCCCGAATCACTTCCTGCTCCAAGCGTTCGTGCTCAGTCACGTCACGAAAGACAAACACCATGCCGGTCACCTTGCTGTCAGCCGAATGAATCGGCGCACAACACCCGTCAACATACCGGCGTTGTCCCTGCCGCGTCACCAACCGCGTCCGCGGTGGCAGTTCAGTCACCGCATCTTCCTCCTTGGCCGCCTCGCCGACGGGAAACTTAAATTCCGCGCCCGCCATATCGGTTTCCAATATGCAAATCGTGCGAACCGACTGACCAATGGCATCCGCATTCCATTGCAAGAGATTCGACGCGGCGGGATTCATGAATTGAATGATACCGGTGACGTCGGTCGTGATCACCCCTTCGGCCATCGCGCGCAACGTGACCGCGAGGCGCTCTTTCTCGACAGCCAGGGCGTTTTCCGCACCGTGCTGCCGGGTGATATCCGTCGCGACGCCCACGAGTGAAAATTGCGCCGTCTCGAGTGGTTCGATGGAGACCGTTTCCTGAATCCAGATCGCAGCCCCGTCGTCGCGCAGGATATGAAAAACCTGTTCATAACCGGGCCGTCCCTCCTCCAGCGCCGTACGGCACCGTTGATTCATTTCAGCCCACTCTGGAATATTAAACCGCCGCCACAAACCAGCCGTGTACCCCGGGGTTGGCGGGCCAAAAAGTTTCTCGCAAAATCCGGAATCCTGAACCTCAAAGTCCCAAGTCCAACCATTTGGGGCCAGCTCAACCGCCGCTTCCCACAGGAGACAATCCGCCCGCGTCAGCAATTTCTGCAATCGCCCTTCACTGCTCAAGCGGGCTTCTTCCGCTTCGCGCCGCGCACTGACATCCGTGATCACCCCGACCATGCGAAACTGGTCGGACGACAACGCGGTGATCGCCACCACCTCGCGCAACCAAATGACTCCCTCCGGCTGGATCACGCGGAATTCCTGCACGTAATTTGAAGCCCGCGACTTCACGGCATGCAATGCGCGGGCCGACATTTCATCCAATTCGGGCACATTTAAATTATGCCAAAGCAGGCGGACGTCCTTCGTCTCCCCGAAAATCCGCCGATAAAGCGCCGAGCGCGGCATGAAATGCGACCAACCCAACGTGTCATCGGGCGCTCTGGTCACGACTGCCTCCCACACCATGCAATCCGCCACCTCGAGCAGCTTGCCCAATTGCTCATCGCTCGCGCGACGGGCTTCCTCGGCATTCCGTTGAGCGGTGATATCCATGACGACACCCTCAAGTTTCCAGTGATCGGCGCCCAACGGCGTAATCGTCGCCTGCTCGTGCATCCACGTGACGCGTTCGCCTTGAATGACGCGAAACACCTGCTCGTAGCCTGGCAAGCCACGTTGCATGGCGTCGCGACTGCGAATTTCCAATTCCGGAAACTCCGGAACATTGATCATGCCCCAAGGCATAATCGCTTTCTGATCGGGGTTCTCCGCCGTCATGCGCCGGTACAGTTCCGACCGCGGC
>JANYFP010000272.1 GCA_025362555.1 Verrucomicrobiota bacterium | reverse complement strand
ATCCGCAGCCCCTCGTTCTGCAATCTCTCGATTCTCCCCAAACTCTGCGTCGGTAACATGGTGTCCGATGTGGTTTCAATTCTTGGCTCGCTCGACTTCGTCATGGGCGAGTGCGACCGATGATGACAGTAGTGAGCATCGAGTAGCGAGCATGACCAAAACAAACATAGCCTCTAAAAATTTCCCGTTTTGCGGTCGTGCGATGCTGCCTTCTTGTCTACTCGCTACCCATTACTCGCTACTCGCTACTTTCGCCTCTTCCGCCCGATGAATCTCAAACCCGAAACATTCAAACAGATCGACGAGGTCATCACCCATTATCCGGTGAAGCGCAGCGCCACGCTGCCCTTGCTGCATTTGATCCAGGAGGATGCGGGTTGGATTTCCACCGAGGCCATCGAGTGGATTGCGCAGAAACTCGAGCTGCAGCCGATCAACGTGTACGAAGTGGTCACGTTCTACCCGATGTTCCGACAGAAGCCGATTGGCCGTCGTCACATCAAGGTGTGCCGCACGCTTTCGTGCGCGCTGACCGGCGGCTACAAAGTCTGCGACCAGTTTCAAAAGGAATTTAGCTGCCATACCGGCGAAGTGTCGCCCGATGGCGAGGTCACAATTGAGTTTGTGGAATGTCTGGCCAGTTGTGGTACCGGCCCGGTGGTGATGATCGACGACGATCTTCATGAGAAAGTGGATTGCGCCAAAGCCACGGCCTTGAGCGAGCAAATCAAATCAGCGGCCAAGCGCCGGCCCAACGCATGAAGAAGCACCGCATCCTCCAGATTCCTCCCGTTCGCTTCGGAATTATTCTGGGGCTGATTGTGGGTTTTGTTGCGCTGCTGGCGGTGCCATTTTTGCTGCTCGCGGGAGCGGCGGTCGCGCGCTTGGAGCAGCCGACGCACGGTATTTCATGGTTGTTCTACGGTGGCGGCGTGGCGGTCATGCCGATCGCCTCTGCGGTGGCCGGATTTCTGGCCGGCGTGTTTCTCGCCATGGTTTATAATCTGGCGGTCCGCTGGACCGGCGGCATCGAAATCGTCGTCGACGACCCAAGCTGACCACTCATCCGCACCATTCTAAAATCGAGAATTTAAAATCGAAAAATTTCCCAGATGCCTGCTCCCACTCAACGCCGCCTGATTTTCGCTCACATCGATGAGCCCGGCTACACCAACGACCTGCCGTGCTATTTGAAACATGGCGGCTATGAGGTGATGAAGCGTTCGTTCGCCCGTCCGCCTGCCGAGCTGATGGATGAAGTAAAAAAATCCGGTCTGCGTGGTCGCGGTGGCGCGGGTTTTCCGTGCGGCGTGAAGTGGTCGCTCGTTGACCGCAAGAGCGGCAAACCAATCTACCTGATCGTCAACGCCGACGAGTCCGAGCCCGGCACCTTCAAGGATCGTTACATCATGCACCAGGATCCGCACCAGCTGATCGAGGGTACGATTATTTCCTGTTTCGCGAACAACGTGAAGCAGGCTTACATTTATATTCGCGGCGAAATGCCGCATGGCGCCCGCATTTTGGAGAAAGCCATCGCGGAAGCGCGCGCGGCGAATCTTGTCGGCCCCAATATTCTCGGCAGCACCTACAGCTGCGAAATCTACGTGCACCGCGGCGCCGGCGCTTACATCTGCGGCGAGGAAACCGGTCTCATTGAATCGCTCGAAGGCAAGCGCGCCAATCCGCGCATCAAGCCGCCATATTTCCCTGCCGTCCTCGGTCTTTACCAGTGTCCGACGATCGTGAACAACGTCGAGACGCTCTGCCACGTGAAGCACATCGTCGACATGGGCGGCGAGGCTTACACGCGCATCGGCACACCGAACAACACCGGCACGCGCATTTTCTGTGTCTCGGGTCACGTGCAGCGTCCCGGCTATTACGAATTCGAAGCGGGCAAAATCACGATGGGCCAGTTGCTCAATGAAGTCTGCGGCGGACCGCTGCCCGGCCGGACGTTCAAGGCGGTTATTCCCGGCGGTTCCTCGGCGAAGATTCTGCGCTTCGGCGAACGCTTTAAGGGCAAACGCAAAGTCGGCGCCGACATGGTCGATTACGATTGGGGCGTCGAGGATGTGCCGATGGATTTTGATTCGCTCGGCATGATCGGCACGATGGGCGGCTCCGGCGGCGTCATCGTGATGGACGACACCGTCAATATGGTGGAAGCCCTCGCGAATATTAATGCGTTCTACTCCCACGAGAGCTGCGGCCAGTGCACGCCGTGCCGCGAAGGCTCGCTGTGGATGAAGAAAATCACCACTCGCATGGTGCACGGGACGGCTCGCGCGGAAGATGCGGCGCTGCTGAAGAGCGTCGCCGACCAAATTCCTGGCCGCACGATTTGCGCATTTGGCGAAGCCTGCTCGTGGCCGACCCAGAGCTTCATCGCGAAGTTCGGCGACGAATTTAAGGGCTATCCTGAAGCCAAAAAAATCGCGAAGCCCGAAGGCGCCAACGAACTCGTCTGATTATTTTTGCCCACTGAACACACTGAACACACTGAAATGAAAACCAACTGGATCGATTTTTCCGTGTATTCCGTGTGTTCAGTGGGCTAATTCTTTTTTTCCGCAATGATCGCTCCACCCAAACCCGACCTCGTGACCGTCAATGTTGACGGGAAGGACATCGCCGTGCCGAAGGGCACGAACATGATCGAGGCCGCGCGCCTGGCCAGTGTCGAGGTGCCGCATTACTGCTACCATCCGAAGCTGACCGTCGTGGGCAATTGCCGCATGTGTCTCGTCGAAATGGGCATGCCGGCCGTCGATCCCGCCACGAAAGCGCCGATCATGGATGCGGCCACGGGCAAGCAAAAGATCAACTGGATGCCGCGTCCGACGATCGCCTGCGCGACCAACGCTTCCCCCGGTCTGCACATTCGCACAAATACGCCCGCGGTCAAAGACTGCCGCGAGGGCGTGACGGAGATGTTGCTCATCAATCACCCGCTGGATTGCCCAATTTGCGACCAGGCCGGTGAGTGCAAACTACAGGAACACTCGACCGCCTACGGCCGCGGCTACTCGCGTTTTGTCGAACAGAAGAACGTCAAACCGAAGCGCACCCAGCTCGGGCCGCGCGTTACGCTCGACGACGAACGCTGCATTCTCTGCTCGCGCTGCGTTCGCTTCAGCAAGGAAGTCGCGAAGGACGATGTCCTCGGTTTCATCGATCGCGGCAGCTACAGCACGCTGACCTGCTATCCCGGCAAGAAGCTCGAGAACAATTATTCGCTCAACACCGTCGACATCTGCCCGGTTGGCGCGCTCACGAGCACGGATTTCCGTTTCAAGATGCGCGTCTGGTTTCTCAAGCAGACTCCGAGCATCGACACCGAATCGTCGGTGGGCGCGAACACCGAAGTGTGGAGCCGCGAAGGCGTCATCTACCGGATCACGCCGCGCCAGAACGATGAGGTGAATGATACGTGGATGGCCGATTCCGGTCGCGTGCTTTTCAAGCAAGTAAAGGACAGCTCCCGCCTGCTCGCGCCGACGATCAATCGCGCCGACGTCACGGCTGAACTGGCCCTCAACTCCGCGGCGGAATTGATTGGCGCGGTGAATGGAATCTTGAAGACCGGAGCCGTGGTCATCGTTGGTTCCGGCCGCAGTTCCGTGGAAGAGCAATTTTTGACGAAGAAGATCGCCGATGCGCTCAAGGCTTCCGTGCAACTCGTGAGCCGGGTGGGGCAGGGCGACAAAATTCTTGTCTCAGCTGATCGCAATCCGAACGTCCGCGGCGCGCTCGTCACCGGCCTCATCACCGCGTTGCCGGACCAACAACTCACGTCACTCGGCGCCGACATCGATGCGGGTAAGGTCGCGGTGATCGTTTCCCTCGGAGAGGATTTGACGGAGGCCGGTCTCACCGCCGCGCAGCTGGCGAAAGTTTCCGTGATCTATCTCGGCACGCATCGCAACGCGACGAGCGACGCCGCGAAGGTTGTGATTCCAACTCTGACGGTGTTCGAGAAGAGCGGTACTTTCGTCAACCAGCAGTTCCGCTTGCAGAAATTTGCCAAATCGGTCCCCGGTCCGGCGGGCGTGAGCGATGATCTCGTCACGTTGGGCAACTTGCTGAAAGCGGTTGGCGGCGCGGCGGTGTCTTCCGAGCTCGGCGCGCTTTGGAGTGCGCTTGCGGCTGAAGTGAAATCGTTCGCGACGATTTCGTATTCAAATCTTCCCGCCACCGGCCTGTTGCTCGACAGCACGCCGTGGGCGGCCTTACCTTTCGTTGAGGGTGAGACGTTGCATTTCAAACCTGCCGCAGCGGTTGCGGCACCGACCGCCTGATCTGTCATGATTGAACTCTGGCAAAATCTTCCACCGGCGGTGCAGATGCTCATTAAGGGCCTCGCGGTGATCGGCGTTATTTTCCCGCTCGCCGGTGCTTCGTCGCTCGCTGAGCGCAAAGTGTCCGCCTGGATTCAGGGCCGTCCGGGTCCGAACCGGGCGATTCCATTCTGGTTCGCGTGGATTCCCGTGCTCGGTCCGTTCCTGCAACGGCTCGGTATTTTTCACTTAATGTCCGACGGTGCGAAGATGCTCTTCAAGGAAGACCCGCTGCCCGGCCACGTGAACAAATTTTATTTTCTGTTGGCTCCCGTGCTGGCCGTGGTGCCGGCGTTCACGACCGTCGCGGTGGTGCCATTCGGGGTTTATCTCAATGACGCACACCAGCTCGTGCCG
>JANYFP010000256.1 GCA_025362555.1 Verrucomicrobiota bacterium | reverse complement strand
AGATCACGCCGACGCTGACCGGGGCGACCGCGTAGCCGCCCCACGCGAACAGCAGACCGTAGGCACGATCTCCGCCGGCGAACCAGCCAAACACCGGTGGTTCGCCCTCGTCGGGAGACGAAAATCGGGCGTGGACCAATGACACGCCGAATAGTTTCAACCGGCTCTTGTATTCACTCGCGGAAGATCCGATCTGATCCCGTGCATCGCGAAACAACTCGGGATGCTCCCGCCGCTCCGTCGAGCGCAATACGCGCATTCCACGCATCACTCGCAGCATCGTCAAAGGCCAGACCACGATGGCCGTCAACACGAGCGCCTGGGCGAGGCCGGCAAAGACCAGGCGATGGTCCCACCAACGGAACGCGGCCTCGCGGAGCAAATACCAAGCGACCAAAAATCCGATCGCACCGAAGAAGACCCCGAGCGTGATTTTTACGATGGCGCGACGCTCCCGCGGCGTCCGTGCTTGATCCAAATTAGCGCGCAGGGCCATGACCGTGCTGACGACTCCACTGACTGAGGCGAGCAGCGCCGCAATGACAGTGGATTTGGCCAGCATGCTGCCATGCACCGCCGCTGCGCCGATCCCCGCTGCCTTCGCCGGGGTCGCGATCCCGGGCAGCGCAGCGAGCACGCCGAGCGTGAAAACATTGCCGGGTGTGCTCCGGACCAGCGCACCTTCCACGAAGGCCAGCACCTGTTCCTGCAAAATTTTTCGACCGCGCGCCAACCGCTGCTTCACGGCGTCCTCCGTCAAGTCGAGCGCATCGGCCACATGCTCCACCGAACGATGCTCGCGGTAGTAGAGCACAAGTGCTTCGCGATACAGCTCGGGCACGCGCTCCAGTGCGTTCCACAGAATCGCCTGTTCCTCCTTCTGCATCGCGAGGTCCGCCACCGGCATTTCAGTCGACGCCAGTTCCCCCGCAACTTCCAGCGTTTCCGCCTGGCGCACGGGTTCTCTGCCATCGGCCCGGCGCAACCGGCCGACCTTGTGCCGCAAAATTCCGCACAGCCACGAACGCAGTTTTTCCGGCTCGCGCAACGCGCCGAGTTGGCGCCAGGCGTCGACGAACGCTTCCTGGGCCAGGTCTTCACTCTGGCTCAATTGGCCGGTCGCGGAATACGCCAGCGAGCACAGCAGCCGCTGATAACGCTCTACAATCCGACCGAACGCGGCACGGTCGCCGGCCAGGCAGGCCGCCACCAACTCCGCGTCGCTGATTACTTCAATGGAGGGCATGGATTTCGAGGTGCTCATCATGTGTTACCTGTAGGTGCCAGAAAAGCCTGAATCGGTGACAAGCTATTTTTATGGCGGCTCCGCTACTTACCGAAGCGTTCTCGTTTTCTCGTTTCTGGCACGCAGAGCAATGATCCTGAATTCCGCAGTTTGATCTCGTCACAGAGCTCACCGAGTTCGGAAGGAGTGAAGTGAGAAATGCTTATGGTGGAGTGATCCACGAATTATAATTCACCGGCTGGGTGATAGTTTATTGGGGTGATTTTCTACGGCATTTTTCTGCGCGCTCCTTGCTTACCTGTACTCTGTGTCCAACTGCGGTTTCTAGGAATGATTATGAAAATGAGAACGAGTAAGCCGCGCGGATGGGAAACCCTGCTTTCTCTCCTTCCGAAAATACTATGTCATCTGATGCACGTTTATTGGCCCTTACAGGCGAAACATCAATTCAACGCATCCCACTCATTCACGAATATGAAACTGTTCTCTTCCTCCCGCCGCCGCCGCTCCCTGGTCGCTACCGCACTTATCACTACGCTCCTCGCGCTTGGCTCTATCACTGCCCGCGCCTCGACCACGCCCGCACTGCTCGACGACTTCTCGGATTCCAAGCGCAACAGCCACGGCATCGAGCGACTCCTGATCGATGACAAGGGTGCCGGCAGCCAATCGCATGCGACGCTAAAATGCGCGAACGGCGTCCTCACGGTTGAGGGCGAACTGGTGCCCGGACGCGGCGTCCCCGCGTTCATCAGCCTGGTGTCGCTCCTGTCACCTGACGGGAAGCCGCACGATCTGACCGGCTACGAGGGCGTGCGACTCCGTGTGAAACCCGGCAAAGGTCTGCTGACCGTTCAAGTCAGCAGCACCGAGATTCAGAATTTCGATTACCACACCAGCGCGCCGATTGTGGGCAAACGCGGGGAATTTACGGAAATCCGCATGCCCTTCAAGGATATGAAACGCGCCTGGTCGGAACAAACCGTCCTCAACCTGAAATTAATTACGAGCATCAACCTCGTCTCCTTCGGCCTGGCCAAAGATGACTTCGCCTACGAGGTGGACGAAATCGGTTTCTACTAAACTGCAATCCTTCAACCGAACAATCGTTCCACTGATACATGGCGCGGACTGAAAGGTGGAACCCGAACTCCGGGCGGGTTGTTGCGATGAGCGCCGCAGAAAACGCGCCCGGCTTGCCCGTCGTCTCGGCTCGCCGAAGCACTCGTGCGAAGGGGGCAGCCTCGGCGAAGTCGGGAGGTCGCGTTCTACCCATTCAACTGCATCGATCCGGCTAAAACCAATCGAGTCACCGAGCGAACTGCGGACACACCGAGTTCACGGAGCGTGGCACCGATTCCTAACCGCTGACATTGCTTTGTTCTCTCTCCGTGAAACTCCGCTGAAGTCTTTGTGACATCTGTGTTCCTTTAGCCTGCCGCGCCTGAATCTGACTCTCAGCTTCAACACTGAATCGAGCTCTCCACTCCAGTCTCCCAGCCCTCAACTCCCAGTATCTCCCATGAATTTTTCCTCAGCCGAGTCTGCCTCCAATGTGTCGCCCCACTCGGAAAATCTCCGTCTCGATTACCTCGACGCCACCCGGGCGTTCGCTCTCCTGCTCGGGGTTGTGTTTCACGCGAGCATGTCGTTCTTGCCTGCTTTTGTCGGTTGGGCGGTCCAGGATGTTTCGACCAGCCCGCTGGTCGGGATGTTTATCACCGTGAGTCATTCCTTTCGCATGGAAACCTTCTTCCTGCTCGCGGGCTTTCTCAGTCAGGTGAGCTTTCAGCACAAAGGTGCCCGCGACTTCGTGCGCTCACGCGTGCTGCGGATCGTGGTGCCGTTTGCGGTGGGCTGGTTCATCCTGCGTCCTTTGATCGTGTCCGGCTGGATCATGGGCTCGGCCAGTCTGCACGGTGACTATAATTTCTGGGCGGGAATCCGCGGCGGTTGCCAAAGCCTCGGCACTCTTCCGCAGGGGTTATTCAGCGGAACGCATCTCTGGTTTATTTATTATCTGGCGATGATCACGGGGTTGACGCTCGGCCTCCGGGGATTGTTGCAGTCGACCGGTTCGTGGCACGTCGCGCTGATGCGACGCATTGATGCCCTCGTCGCGTGGCTGGCGAATTCCCCGTTTTCCCTGCTGTTCCTGGCGGTGCCGACCGCGGTCGCACTGGGGTTCATGCGTTATTGGGGCATGGATACGCCGGACCAGTCGCTGCAACCCCACTTTCCGGTTCTCGCCATCTACGGCGGCGGTTTCGTTCTCGGCTGGCTGCTGGGTCGCCAGCGCGAACTGATTGCGCAGTTCACGCGCCTTACGCTGCACCGTTGGGTCTTGGCGGCGCTCGCCATCGTAAGCCTCCAGTATTTGGGCCAATTTCAATTCGATCTCGGCCATCCGTACTACCGCGTTGCGCACGCGGCTTACGGCCTGGGTTACGCGCTTACGATGTGGTCGCTCGTCCTGCTGACCATTGGCATCTTTAGGAGATTTTGCGCTCAGTCGCGTCCATGGATTCGCTATCTCGCCGATTCCTCCTACTGGCTTTATCTGGTGCACCTGCCGATCGTCGTGTGGCTGCAAGTGGCCGTTGCCGAAGTTCCACTCCACTGGTCGCTCAAACTCGCATTCATCTCCACGTTTACCATCGCCCTTGCGTTGCTCAGTTACGATTGCTTCGTGCGCTCGACTTGGATTGGGGCGTTGCTCAATGGCGGTCGCCGCGACCGTGTGGTGCCCCGTTTCCTTAGCCGCATCCGCCAACCGTGGCGCGACAAACCGGTGAAGTTCCGGGCGCAAGCCTGAGGGTGATTATTCACCACGGAATATACTGAAGGAAAATACCGCGTGCCGAGAGAAGTGTCATCGCCATTATGCCGGTGCCACAGCGGGGAACGTCACTTAATAAGTGACAAGTGATTGGGGAAGCTGAACGGCCCAACGTCGCCCCGATGGCGCGGCACGCGACCGTGATTAATTCCGTCATCTGATGCGAAGTGATCGAAGGCGTGATGCTGCCCGCTGCCGCGCACGGCACGTTGAGGAGGGAGGGCCGCGTTCAATTCGGGCTCGGCGTTTTTCAACGGAAGTCAGCGTACTCTTGTCGGGACGTAGCTTGGCGAAGGCCGATGCACGCGCTCCGATTTCTACTCGCCTTCGCGGACATTCCTTTCTCCGTCCAGCCACCAACTCACCGAGGTAGACCACAAATACTCGGGTTTGACCCTTTTTTTCGGCGTCTCGAATCGTTGAATTGGGTGGCAGCTAAGGTTCAAACCGTATAAAAATGGACGAGGCTGCAGCTTACGGTCACCTTCCAAAGCACGCTAGAGGGGCTTCCGTCTTGAACGTTGAGCTAAAAACTTCAAAGTGAGGTTCCTTTCTGAACTCTGAGGAATCAAAATGAACACGACCAACGACGCTACGGCGCAGGAATCCGCGGAGCTCGAGTTTAAAACTAGCTTCAACCCGAAGCACGAGTGGTGTGAACTGATCAAGGACATCGTTGCAATGGCGAACTCTGGTGGAGGAAGAATACTCGTAGGAGTTAAAGATGATGGTTCTGCGTCAAACGCGGATATCACTCAGTTGTTCGACGCCGATTTGGCGGACATCATTAACAGGATATGTGCTTATACCGACGTAAATTTCTCCGCATTTACGATCTCTCCGCTTCATTATGATGGAACTACCGTAGCGGAGATCAGTATTCAATCGGCGGCCACGCTACTTGTTTTTGGCAAGAGCGGCAATTATGCGGATTCGCAAGGAAAACAAAAATGCGCGTTCAATCCTGGGACTCTTTATGTGAGGCATGGTCCGAAAAGCGAACCGGCCACGACTGACGATTTGCGTACGATCATTCAAAGAAACGTTGATCGAGATCGGCAATCGCTGCTGGTCAACCTACGGCAAGTAATCGAAGCCCCTGCGAATGCTGTTCTCAGTTTTGTGGCTTCAGTCTCAGCGTATGATGACGGAACGAGTGCAGCTTCAGAAAAAGTGCGCATTGTTGATTCACTAGAAGCAAAGCCAGCCATACTATTGGATCCAAATTCTACACATCCGTATCGGCAAAAGGAAGTAGTCGACGCGATCAGCAAGCACTTTGGCGGGAGAATTCGGTTCACGACCAACGACAATCACTCCATCAGAAAACTCCATGAAATTAAGGAAAAGAGGAAATATTGTTATAAGCCAAAAACTGGTTCAGGCCAATACAGTGACGCTTATGTTAGCTGGGTAATAAACCAGATCGAAACCGACGGTGCTTTTCTTACCAAAATCAGAAAAGCATCCCGTGACTCGATTGCTGCGGATAATATTAGACGTAAAGCTACACGGTATGTCTGAGGTATGTTCCGAGTGTGATCCAGCGGGGGCGGTCGTAAGATGCCCCATGCTTGTTTGCCTGAATTCAGAGGCGCGTGCTGAAATCAACGCGCTCCAGCGTTCGGGCTTATGCTAATCGTCTCAAACTTCTGCACTTTATCCCAAGTTCGCGAAGACTGCGAAATACGTTCCTACGATCGGAGCCTGCTATGCGTGCTTTGCGACCGTCGGGTAAAGGCGTTGGGCGTTTGGAGTGAGTTCTCTTTGTTGCTCTTGGTGAAAAATGCCCTGATTCCGTGTCATCCGTGTGTTCCGTGGGCAAATCAGATAGCGGCGTTCCGCTGGCGCTGAAGCTAAGGCGTTTCGATGTAGCGCGGTTGACCTTGTCGGGACGTAGCCTGGCGAAAGACGATGCGACGGCCTGGGCGTGCGAACCCAGACGCAAACTCCAGCGAGGCCGTCGCAAGCAACGGCTCTACACGGATAGTCGGGCTGCACTATTATTTAATAAGTCCTCATCGCGGCGTAAAGCCGCTCCTACAGCTTAGGAAAGCAGGAGATCGCGGGTGAAGGATCTCCCGCTTGCTTTCAGGTTTCGTAGTCGAGATACGGGGCGAGCCAGCGTTCGGCTTCGGTGACGGGGATGGCTTTGCGGGCCGCGTAGTCCTCGATCTGGTCTTTGCAGAGTTTGCCGGTGGCGAAATATTTCGACTCGGGGTGATTCAAATAAAACCCCGAGACGGAACTTGCTGGGAACATGGCGTTCGATTCGGTGAGCGTGATGCCGGTGAGAGCAGGTGCGTTTAGCAGCGCAAAGAGCGCAGGTTTCTCTGTGTGATCAGGGCAGGCGGGATAACCGGGGGCGGGACGGATGCCGCGGTATTTTTCACGGATGATGTCTTTCATTTCCAGGTTCTCAGTCTTGCCGTAGCCGGAGAAGTCGCGGACTTTTTTGTGCATCAGTTCAGCCAGAGCTTCCGCGAGACGGTCGCCCAGGGCTTGCGCCATGATTGCATTGTAGTCGTCGTGTTTCGTCCGGAATTCGGCGGCGAATTCTTCGACGCCATGACCGGCGGTGACGGCAAAGCCGCCGAAATAATCCAGGCGGCCACTGTCTTTCGGCGCAATGTAGTCGGCAAGGCAGTGATTGAATTGGCCGGCGGGCTTTTCGTTTTGTTGGCGCAGGAAATGGAAGGTCTGCACGACCTTGGCGCGCCCTTTCGACAGGCTCAGGGCGTTGGGGTCTGTGACCCCAACGGGATCGTAGAGCTCGACGCTGTCGCCTACGGCGTTGGCGGGCCAGAAGCCGATCACGGCTTTTGCGGTGTAACGTTGCTCCCCGACAATCGTGGCGAGCATCGCTTGCGCTTCGGCGTAAAGCTTGGTGGCTTCTTCGCCGACGACCGCGTCGGTCAGAATCTCAGGGAAGCGACCGTGTAATTCCCACGCGGAGAAGAAGGGGCCCCAATCGACGAAATCTACGATTTCGTTAAGGTCCAAGGGACAAGTACCAAGTTCCAAAGAGTTGTCGGCGTTCGGAGAGCTTGTTACTTGGTCCTTGTTACTTGTTACTTCTGCTGCACCAGCGGAAGAGAAAACGCGCGTGCCGAGGAATTCGGGTTTGGGGATGTCGACGGTGGCCCAGTCGGTGGGTTGGCGGCGGGCGCGGGCGTCGGCGATCGTCAGCATCTTTCTTGCGCCTTTGCGGTCGGCGAATTCGAGGCGCTGACGTTCCTGCTTGGCTTTCGTTTCTGCCACGTACGCGGGTTTGTTTTCCGGGCTGAGCAATTGCGACACGACCCCGATCACGCGCGACGCATCGAGTACGTGGATCACGGGTTCTTCATAATGCTGTGCGATCTTGATCGCGGTGTGCGCGGCAGAAGTCGTGGCCCCACCGATGAGCAACGGGAGTTTGAAATCCTGGCGCTTCATTTCTTTTGCAACGTAAACCATCTCGTCGAGCGA
>JANYFP010000235.1 GCA_025362555.1 Verrucomicrobiota bacterium | reverse complement strand
TACGACTCTTCACCCACTCTTCTTCTCGGTCAACCGCTCGCTCAGGCGCGCAGTGCGATCATTCTCCTGCACGGGCGCGGCTCATCGGCCGACGATATCGCGGGCTTAGCCGATGCCTTGCCCGCAGACGGCGCTGCGTTTCTCGTTCCGAATGCGCCTGGTGGAACGTGGTACCCGCAGCGTTTTCTCGCGCCACTTAAACAAAACGAACCATCGCTTTCTCATGCGCTCAGCGTGATTGACGGATTGGTGAAAGAGGCGCAGGCCGCTGGAATTTTATCGGAGCGAATCGGCTTCGTTGGTTTTTCTCAGGGGGCGTGTCTTGCCTTGGAATATGCCGTGCGCCATCCGCGCCGCTATGGCTTTGTGGCTGGACTGAGTGGCGCATTGATTGGCCCGCTTGATACGGTGCGCGGCCCGGTCGACTTGCAGCAAACTCCGGTGTTGATCGCTTGTGCGGAGCGCGATGGTCACATTCCTCTCGATCACGTGGAGCAAAGCGCGGTCACGCTTTCGCGCCTCGGTGCCGTGGTCACTAAACTAATTTTTCCTGGCGGTGCCCACACGGTATTTCCTGAAGAGATTACGTGGTTGAAGCAGCAGGTGAAAAGTCTGGCGGCGAAGCTTTGACGGATTTGAAACACCGATTACTCCGGCTGTAGGAGGGGCTTTCTGTGCTCCAATTTGCGGCGGACGCCGTTGCTGGCTGCTGCCAAGCCCGGTGTTTGTCCTGGCCGTCGCAGGCAAATCGGGGCATAAAGCCCCTCCTACAGCTATTAGCCCAACCAGGCTTCGCGGATCATTTGCAAGTGGAGCGGCAGCGTGCGGGCGTGATGATAATTGCGGGCGGCGCGGGCCTGCGCCATTGAGAGCATTTTTCGGTTGCCGGCGAAATGATCGGTGAGCGCCAGCTTGAGCGCTTCGGCAAGTTTGAATGGATCACCCGCAGGCACGAGGTGCGCTTCGTCGGTGTTGGTCACCATCTCGGCAATGCCGTTGACATCAGTGCTCACAATGCGCGTGCCGAAGACCATTGCTTCAAGCAGGACGCGCGGAAATGATTCCTCGAAACTGGAGCAGACGAGGATATCGGCGAGCTGGTAGAAATCATAGATCTCCGGAGTTTCATTGAAGATTTTCACTTCATGCAGGCCCATGAGCTTGATATCTTCGAGGAGCATTTCCATGTACAGCCCGGGGCGGGCGCCGACCATGACCCACTGGATTTTTTTTCCAGGGAAGAGAGTGGGGAGTTCCTTGCCGAGCAGATCGATGCCGCGAATGTAGACGTGCTGGCCCTTGCGTTCGCAGATCGAACCGATGTTGACGATAATCACCGCGTCGGGATCGAGCCCGTGTTTACGGCGGAGGGCGGCGCGATCGTGGGTGGCTTTAAATTTCTCGATGCGATCGAAATCAACCCAACTGCGCAGGCTGCGGAAATTATCGTTGAGGTTGAGTTCTTCGAAAATGTTGCGGGTGGATTGCGCCGTAAACACCGCGCGCGTGGCGAGGCGGAAGGCCTCTTCCACGGTGTCGTGCATCACTGGGGGCAACATCTGTGCGAAGAAACGTTTCACCGTATTGCTCTCGTGAATGTAGAGCGCGGATGGTTTCTCGAGCAACGTCGCGAGATGGACGCCCCAGTAGGTCAGCGTGGTGTTGCAGACAAATACGTCGGTGTCGTCCCAGCGACGGGCGGCGGCGAAGGTTTTCAGTGCGGTGGCGAATTCGGCGGGAGTCTTGGCACCGAGCAGACTGGACGTGTCCCAGATTTCGACTTTGAAACCGGCTTGTTCAAATCGCGCGCGCAATGCGCCGTCTTGCGGAGACGCGATGGTGATCGCGACGCCCGGTTGTTCGGCAAGATAGCGCGCGAGTTCGAAGATGAAGATCGGCGCGCCCTCGTAGTTGAGGTTGTGTGTGATCACCGTGGCGCGGAAGGGGCGTGCGGTTTGGGCGTAGCGCTGATGATAGGGGTTCAGTGGCAGATTGCGCGGCGGGAAGTCGAGGGTCTCGCTGTGGAATGGATCACGGTAACTGCCGTGGCGGGCGAGGTATTCGATGTGTTCCTGCTCGGCGTACGTGTTGCCACGCGTGGCGCTGCCGACGTGGCGCAGCACGGCCTGCGGCGAATACACGGTGCGGAATCCAGCGGCTCCCGCGCGCAGACAATAATCCACGTCGTTGTACGCAACCGCTAGTTTTTCTTCGTCGAAACCGTTCAGTTGGCGATAGAGTGCGGTACGCGTGAGGAGGCAGGCGCCGGTCACAGCGGCAACGTTGCGGGCGGCGTGCGGCAGGAACTGGGTGCCGAGATCTTCGGCGGGCTCTTTCTCGAATAACACGTGGGCGAGACCGTCTTCACGACTCAGTGAAATACCGGCGTGGTTTAAAGTGTTATCGGGATAAATTAATTTCGCACCGACGACGCCGACATTCGGGAAACTGAGCCAGCCGACGAGATCCTCGAGCCAGCCGGGGGTCAGCGCTTCGACGTCGTTGTTCAGATGCAGGAGCAGCGGAGTATCCGCGCGGGCGCTGCCGAGATTCACGAGGCGGGAGTAATTGAAGCCTTTTTTTTCCTCGGCATTTCTTAACACCTCGCAGCGCAGATCGGTGCGGCTGGACAACGTCGCGAGGTAGGCGAGGGTGTCGGCGTCGGTGGAGTTGTCATCCACGACGATGACCTTGACGGATTCGATGGGCGTGGTGCGCG